>CAZIOF010000146.1:0-9642 GCA_964540745.1 uncultured Candidatus Marinamargulisbacteria bacterium | reverse complement strand
CCTAGGGAGAAAATCGGGGAATGGCTTTTATAACTATAGAGGCACTCATAAAACACCCAATGAGGCATTAAATCTCTTTATAATGGGGACGTCTAACTATCCATTAAATACACCTAGAATGTGTTTGGATAGAATGGTGCTTATTATGGTAAATGAAGCCCTAAAATGTCTTGAAGAGGAGATTATTTCTGATGTTGAATATTTAGATATGGCGATGATTATGGGTACCGGGTTTCCTGCATTTAGGGGAGGGGTTTGTCGTTATGCTGAACAGAGAGGCTTTACTGAGATATACAACTCACTTATTGAATTAAATAGACGTTTAGGGAACCGTTTTATACCAACTCAATACTTAGATAAACTTGTACAAAGAAAACAATTATTATATGTTCGATAACCAAAGGGGGGTAATATGAAAATCACAGATAACAAAGATATGCAAAAATCATTAGACCTAGCAGAGGATTCGCGAGAATCATATTGGAAATATGAAAGTTTTTGCGCAGCTCTTTTTAAAGGAGACTTCCGCTGGGATTTAATACACCCTTTCCCTACTCAAAGTAACGAAGATAAAGAAATAGGGGACAAGTTACTTGTTAAATTAGATGGGATTTTAAAAAACTATGTCGACCCTGAAGAAGTAGATAGGACGGAGACTCTATCTAAGAAGGCTATTGTTGCACTGGCTGAAGGTGGTTTTTTCGGTCTAAAGATACCTAAAGAATATGGAGGGCTAGGGCTCTCTGTATACAACTATACGCGTTGTATGGCACTTGCAGGGAGTTGGTGTGGTTCAACAGCCGTTTGGTTATCAGCGCATCAAAGTATAGGCGTACCTCAGCCAGTAATGCTGTTTGGAACAGATGAGCAAAAGAAGCGCTATTTGCCACGTGTGGCTAAAGGAGCGATATCGGCTTTTGCCTTAACAGAGCCTGAAGTTGGCTCAGATCCTGCACGAATGGGCACAACCGCAACACTGTCTGAAGATGGTCAGCATTATATTCTCAATGGGGAAAAACTGTGGATTACGAATGGGCCAGCCGCAGAATTGTTAGTTGTAATGGCAGTGACTCCCCCTAAAATTGTTCATGGTAAGGAGAAGAAGCAGGTCACAGCCTTTATTGTTGAGACGAATACCCCCGGTTTTGAGGTAGTACACGAATGTAGCTTCATGGGGATTAGGGGTATTAGAAATGGGTTGCTCAGATTTACAAATGTTCAAGTTCCCCGCGAGAATATAATAGGGGAAGCGGGGCAAGGTCTCAAAATAGCATTAGTGACACTTAATACTGGGCGACTAACTATCCCTGCGATTTCAGCAGCAGTGGGGAAGCAATGCATGATTATTGCTAAAGATTGGGCAAATAGACGTGTCCAATGGGGATCTAAGATAGGCGCCCATCAGGCTGTCCAAACCAAAATTGCAGCCATGTCAGCATCAACCTTTGCCATGGAGAGTGTCAGTATTTTGACCGCAGCTTTCGCTGATCAGAAAAAAATGGATATTCGATTAGAAGCGGCAATGGCTAAATATTTTGGGTCTGAAGAATCTTGGAATATTGTTGATAACACTATTCAAATAAGAGGAGGAAGAGGATTTGAGACTTCCGAATCATTACGAAAAAGAGGTGAAACTCCTTATCCTTTAGAACGAATGCTGCGTGACTTAAGAATTAACAGAATTATAGAAGGTACTAGCGAGATAATGCGATTATTTATTGCGAGAGAGGCAATGGATACCCATTTAAAGTATATAATGGTGCTATTGAACCCCCATAAGACGTTGGCTGAAAAAATTAAATGTATTATAAAAATGATAGGGTTTTACTTGGTTTGGTATCCAAAACAGTGGATTAGCTTGCCCAAATTTACAAGAGTGGCACATTTATCACGACAAAATAGAAGGCATTTAAGATACATTCAAAAATGTAGTAAGAAATTAGCACGGACCTTATTTCATACAATGGTGCGATATCAGGCCAGTTTAGAAAAAGAGCAAGTGAAACTGGGTGCCTTTGTTGATATTGGAACAGATCTATTTGCCATGGCATCAAGTTTATCCCGCGCAGAATCATTGTTGTCTCAGGGAAAACAGTCAAAAGAAGTCGAGCCTATGGTTCATTTATTTTGTAAACAAGCTAGGAAACGTATTAAAACTAACTTTAAAATTGTGCAAAGGTATCGCAATAGGGATGATTCGGTTACAGCAAAAGGGTTACTTGATGGTAACTATGATTGGCTACTCACCGGAGTAATGGGTATTTTTGATAAGAAGCCTGTAGGGGAAAAGGAAGCGATTAGTATTGAGTAAACAAGATATTGTCGATACAGCCTATACTATTGCGCTCATTAACTTAAGAAACCGTTATACTTATTATGGTATTAATGCAGGACGAAATCACTTTTCTGATTTGTGGGCACGCGATTTTTGTTTTGCTGGCTGGGGAAGTCTTCTACTTAAAGATTTTACGGTTGTAAAAAATGGGTTGTCAACATTATTAAAGTTTATGTCACCTGAAGGGCAAATTCCTTTGAGGGTGGGGCAAAAGCATTTTTTGTTAAAATATATGTTTGGAATACAAGGCAAGATTCAAGCGCGCTTTATTGAAGATAAGAATGTGTCTGTTTCTGTAGATAATAATCCATTATTTTTAATTTTATTAGAACGTTATATTCAACAATCTAAGGATTTAAGTTTTTTAAAGTTGAATTATCAAAAGTGTATAAAAGTTATTAAATGGCAACTTAATCAAAGCAAAGATAATGATTACCTAATGGTTGAAGGTGCGTATGCGGGTTGGGCGGATAGTTTGAAAAAAAGAGGAAAAGTTTTATACACAAATGTACTTCATTATAGGAGTCTAAAGGCTATTGTATTGTTATCTAGGCAGCTTGAGAAAAAAGAAAATATAGATAAATATACAACTATAGCTAAAGAAGTCAAAAAAAGTATTAATAAGCAGTTTTGGAATGAAAACTATTATATTGATTGGGTTGATAATAAAAAGAAACGCCAATTCTTTAGTTCAGATGGTAATCTATTAGCAATTTTATTTGGTATTTCTGATTTAGAACAGTCTCGGGCGATTATTCAAACGATTAAAGATAAAGGCTTAGAAGAGAGTGCTTGTATTGGGACAAATCATCCTAAATATCCGCCATATTTCATTTATCCACCTTTTTGGTTAATTAATATGTCTGATTATCATAATGGGATGTATTGGCTATGGTTAGGGTGTCTTCATAGCGTAGCGTTAGATAGAATAGGGTTTAAGAGTGAAGCACGAAAAACATTGTTTCAGATTGCGCACAAAATAGTCGAGTTTAAGGGTGTATACGAAGCCTATTCTGGGGAGAAGCCTGTGGATAGATTGTTTTATCATAGTGAAGATGGGTTCGCTTGGTCTGCAGGGCTGTATGTTTGGGCGTGTAAAGAGGTCAAATTAAGATAATAATTAAACATTGACTAATAGATACTAACCTTTATGTGGACATGTTTTAAATATTAATTTAGGGGAATAAAAGAAAAGTTGGCCTGTAATATAAAAAAAATATGCTATAATATTGTAACCGTTTTCAGAAGCGCTTTTTAAGGAAGCACACACCACTTAAAACTAATTCGTTGTAGGCTTAAAATAGGTCATAATAGGTCGTTATTTCTAACATTAAGGGGTTTAACGATGTTCGACAAGAAACAGTCAATAAACGCGAAAGCCATGCTTAAGTTATTGGACTTAATGGGTTTTCAAGTAGATTGCCAAACGGGTGGAATATTGAAAGCAGGGATTTCCAACTTAACATTAAAAAAAATACAAGATGACTTTTTGCTTAGTTTTCCGAAAGGGAGAAGTATTAGGTTTCATAAGGGTACAGTCTTCATTAAAACTGTTCAAGAAACAGAGCGTATTCTGAAAGTGAAGTTATTTACTTAGGGGCATCAGAAAAAATAAGATGGTTTAGTAGATTGGTTTTTATTTCTTCCCATTTATTCTTAGATATATAAAAATAATGAGGTGGACAATACATGTTGAGTGCGGCCAATTGTCGAAGATATCGCCACAAAATGCCCGGGGTACTTTTGTTTAAATGGAAGTGTGTAATATCATGTGTTGTAAGATATTTGAACAGTGTATAAGGATGAGATAATTGTAGTTGTTTAAAGCCCTTTATATACTGAAAGACGGTTTTAAACTCGGGTTTTAAAGCGTCATCATCGAATCCAATATAAATGGATATGTTATGTTGACCTAGGGTTCGAATAATATCTAATTGATATTGTCGAATAGCCCCATCTAATTTCTGGTAATAGAATAAAAAATTTGTGGAAGCACGAAACCATTCGTGTTTACAAACAGCGATAGTGTTATCGGGTGCGATTGATGTAAGGCGAACAAGCCCGTTGAGTACGGATTGTACAGGAATTGCATCAAGGCAATCTGGCAGAGTACAGACGTGAGGATTACAAGCGTAGTTGCAATGTTGTGGATAGCCAACAACAAGATTTGAGGTTCCCCAAGGGCCCCAGCGAAGCGCTTTGACAAACTTTGTTGGACTAATTGTCAAAACAGGTATTTTTAACGCAGCAGCAATATGTGTAGGCCCTGTGTCTGTACCGATAATAGCCTGAGCTTTCGAAATAAGGGCTTTTAATTCACCGAGGCTTGTTTGTCCAGCTAAGGAAAAGAATGTTGATTTCGTATGGGCCTTTATTGTTGAAACCACATCACAATCCTTTTTTGTAGAACCGGTGACAATGATATCAAATTGGGTTGTTTCATTAATTCGATCAATAAGGCGCGCATAATGCTTAGGTAACCAAGCGCGATTGCCTCCCCCACTAGTAGGATGGATAATGATAAACGATTTTATAATACCCAATTTTTTTAGGAGATGTTCAATAGTATGAATATCATCTGAGTTAACAACCAAGTCTAAATTTAGAGAACTAGTTTGAGGGATCCCCAGTGGAGAACCTAACGAAATATTATGTTCAACTTCATGCCGAACAAGATGTCTAAAGTCTTGTTTTACAGGATGTGACAGAAGGGGCCTTAAAAGGAGTTTGTTTTTGTCCCCTATTCGTATGGGTATTCCAGAAAGAGTACAGAGGAGTAAGTAGAATAAATTTATAAAGCTAAAGATCACGACATCAAATTTTAATGCCCGAATATAACGTGAATAGGCTAAAAATTGTGAAAATGATGTTAGATTATTTTTGAGTTTTCTATCAATAAGAATATGATCCACATTAGGATGGTTTTCAAGAAGAGGCTTAGTATATGATTGGAGTAATACGGTGACGGAAGCGTGAGGGTAATAGGCCTTAATCGCATTAATAAGAGGAATCATGAGAACAACATCTCCAATGGCATCGGGTCTAATTAATAAAATACGTTTTACAGGCCGAGGGGACATCCTACTTTAAGCCCGCCTTGCCCCAGTATATTTTGTAGATATGAAGGTATTCTCTTAATTGGATATGTTTATGGAGTGTTTGTGATATAAAGATGGGTCTGATGTACTGTAAGAGAGTTCCAACAGACAGAGAGATAAGCACCCTTACTAATAAAGAAAAATGTCCTTGAACAATGTTAATATTTTTTTGAATAATAAATGTGATTAACGACAGGATATTAAAATTATGATAGTAGAAAGGGAAAATCTTTAAGCCTTGTTGTCTTAGTGATTCAATTGTACCGTTAATTCTCAGAAATTCCTTTTTTGAGTGCACAATATAGAGAACTCTAAACGAATGCAATAAAAAATATTCTTTACGTGTCTTAAATGAAAAAGAAGCCTTGTTTTGAACGCGCTGGTAAAGTGAATTAAAAGAGTCTATTAAATAAAGGGGTGTTACATAATCAAAGCAAGGTGATGATTTAATAGTGAGACAATTACTAGTTTTAGAGACATGAAATTCTTCTCGCATAATATGAATAAAGAGTGAATGGGGTCCCCAACGAGAGGGGGGGTTGGGTTTTATTGGAGAGAAAAATAAAATTGGTTTTTTTAAAAAAGAGGCTAAATGGGTGGGTCCGGTATCAGGTCCTATATAGAAGTCTGATAGCTTAATAATTGAAATGAGTTCAGTTAGGGTTGTTTTTCCAATAAGATTAAGCAGATTCTTTTTTCTAAGGGACAATAATAGAGCCCCATTTAATGTTGTTGCTCTACCTTGCCCACAGAGAATGACGTTAAAGTGGTGTTTTAATAAATGGTGAACAAAAGGAACAATGGCATGTTCAGGAATAGGGTGGTTTGTTCCTCCTGTACAAGTAAAAATTAAAACAGTTTTCTGAGATTTAGGAAGAGACTGCCTCATAATATCAAGCATGGTGATATCGGTCTCTTTAGACGTATAAACTTTTGTAGTGATAGTCTGATTAGAAAATTGAAAAGGTTCTAGTAAATCAAGGTTGAAATTAATTTGGTGGCGCGTAAAATCATTCCATTGCTGAAAAACACGATGTGTATAAAAGATGGCAAGGCTAGGATTGCTTTTATCACCGACTCTTATAGGAATCTTGCATAGAAAACCTAGATATGCAAAAAGAGGGTTATTCCAGAGCGAGATATAAGCATCAAACTTTTTTTTCTTAATGGAGTTAATGAGCTTCCAATAAGATTTATGGATAAGAGAATATTCTTTAACCGTTATAACGTGGTCAATCAAAGGGTGTTCTTTCGCAAGAGCTTCACCAATTGAGGAGGTTAGTAATGTGATTTTTGAATCTGGCAGGTTTTGTTTAATTCGTTCAATAACGGGAAGAGAAAGAACCAAGTCACCTAGACGATCGGCCCTTTGAATAAGAATCTTTTTGGGGTTATTAATAGGCTTCATAGTTAGTCTAAACAGTGTACTTGTAAACGTTCCAAACTAAAAGTTAACAATTAAAAGTACTTTCCACAAGAGTAGTTTAAGTTATATTATAGTAACAATTACTAGATTCTAAATTGTTTCAATTAAATTGTACTAGAAATATCTCAAGAATAGGATAATAATCATGAGACAACGAGACTATGTCTTTCTTTTTGGCGCTATTTTAGTTGGGTGGCTAATAGGGGTTTTGTTTAAGGGGGTGGTTGTTTATTTAAATCCTCTGGCATTCATTTTTATGAGGCTACTAGAAATGATAATGGTCCCCTTGGTGATAACGTCCTTATCAGCAGGGATTATTAATCTAGGAAGACTTGTAGATGTTAGGCGTCTCGTTAGAGGCGCGTTAGTGTATTTTTTTCTATCAACGGGATGTTCAGTATTATTAGGGGGGGTACTTGTAGTGGTAACCCATCCTGGGCAAAAGGTTATTAAAGCGTACTACCAATCTACAGAGGTAACGCCTTTCTCTTTAGATCTGACCATGTCGATTATTAATCAGTTAATACCAAGTAATTTTTTTAAATTGCTCATTCAAGGAAACATGATAGCTATCATTTTCGTTGCGGTGACTATCGGTGTTATTGTTAACCAATTAGAGGATAAAGTTGTATATTTTGGGCAAGTTATTGATAGCCTGAACGAATTATTTTTAAAGATTAGTCAATGGATAATTAAGGTTATTCCTATTGGTGTTATGACCTTGACGGCGGTTGCTGTATCTCAGAGCGAGATGCAAGTGGTTAAATATGTATTTGTTTATTTCTTGACGGTGCTTGTGGGGTTGTTGATATACGTGGGGTGTATCATTCCTTTGATTCTGCTTGTTTTTGGAAACTTTTCACCTATTTACTTTTTCAAACAAATGACCCCCGCAATTGTGACAGCTTTCTCTACCTCTAGTAGTATTATTACAATTCCGGTTACGTTGAATTGTTTAGAAAATAAGATGAACATCCCAAAAAAAATAACGGGAATAGTAACAGCGTTAGGTGCAACCTTGAACATGGATGGTACAGCCTTATTTAAGATTATTGCAGCTGTATTTATATCTCAGGTTTATGGGATAGAGTTATCTCTAATGAATTATATTGTTTTGATAGTAACTGTCATTTTTATGTCGTTTGGAACGGCAGGGATTCCAGGGGCGGGGATCGTGACGTTATCAATTGCATTAAAGTCGGTGGGCCTTCCACTAGAAGGTATAGGACTTATTCTAGCAGTAGATAGACTTCTGGATATGTCAAGAACAGTTGTGAATATGTTAAGTGACGCAACCTGTGCAATCATCTTAAATGAAGAGATAGTGCAAAATGAATTGTAAAAAGTACGGAGGTTCGTTAAACTGGCATAAGTATTTATTAATTTTTACAGAAAAGGAGAGAATATAGATGAAGAGGCGTTATATACACCTGACTCTATGGGGAATTTTTACCATGTTAGTTCTTTTAATGGCTGGATGTGGTACAAACGTATTGAAGGGGCTTGCATCTGAACCAGAAGTAACGAATGCTGCAAATATTTTGAAGTTTGCTGAAACAAAAGAGGATTTTGAAAAGGCTGAGGATGCGGCAGATAAAATCTTAAGTTCATCAACTAATTCTGAAGAAATGCAAGAGGCTTACATAACAAAAGGAGAAGCCATCTTAGGCGCAAACGGTGTTACACCGGTAGATATTTTTGCTAATGTGGGTTCTTTGGCGACTGCTGGTGAGAGTTCTTCTGATAATGAAAATTTGTTTAATTTAATTTCTACAGAAGCAACGTCATCAACGCTTGCAAGTGCCGCCGAATCACTGAATAATGCGACTTCTGAGTCAGCTCTGTCGAAAAATGTCTCGAGTAGTTCATTGCGAGTTTCAGAAGTGCCAGCATTAAAAGAAGGGGACTATTTGATTATAGGTATAGCAAACACACTCGTTGTTGTGTCTGTTGTTCAAGATGTGTTAAATATCGCAGCTAATGGGGCTGCTGAACTTAAGACAGGCGAAGATTGGTATCAAGGTTTGAAAGATCTTTTACAACCGACAGCTTTTAGCGCACTGACAGAAACGACTACTTTGGGCTATGCAACAGCCGCAATAACAGCCTTTACAAATGCAGCCGTATTTACAGATGAACAGTCTTCCCAGTTAAACAAAGTTCAAGAAACAATGAGCATGATAGATGACCTCTACAAGGCCGTAGTGGGAGAATCTAGTGTTACTATTGGTAGCAACTCATATGATTTTGCAAATATATCGTCAGATGATAGAAATACAAAAATTCAAGAAGCCTTAGGGGCTGTGTTTACAGCAATCACATCATAAAGGAGGGTAAATAAAAAATGTTTAAATACTTAAAATTAATTATTGTAATAGTTTCATTGGTGCCTTCAGTTATTTTAGCAGCAGCACCTGATGTGATGTTATGGTCTATTAGACAGCAAGGGATGGGTGGCGCTCAGGTAGCCGTAGTCAAAGATGATTCAGCGCTATTTATAAACCCTGCAGGGTTATCTAATCTAGAAGGATTTCACTTAAAATTTCCGAGGATTAGAACTGAACTAAGTACGGCTTGGATTGATAAAAGTACTAAATTTTCTGAAATATCATCTTCAGGTGATGAAAACGCACAGTTAGGTTTATTAAAAGAATTAGTGCCCTTTAAGGGCGGCGCTAATCTTGGTTTAGCACCGGCTATGTCAGTATCTATGCCAGGGTTTGGAATAGGGCTCTTTGTAGGTGGCCGTATATCACCTCAATTAGTCCGGCAGACAAACCCCA
>CAZIOF010000145.1:0-6714 GCA_964540745.1 uncultured Candidatus Marinamargulisbacteria bacterium | reverse complement strand
TGGTAGCGTTTCTGTGCGTCCTTCAAAGATAATCCTTCGGTGATAAAGATCCCTGAATAAGGCTGTTTTTTTGTGGGGGTCATAGTCACTTCAGTGTACCATAGGTAACAGGTCTAAAACATACTTTGGACAAACAAGACTATCATAATACTTGAACACTCAGGACAGGTTCCTCTATTCGCTTATAAAGGGCCCTGTACATTGATGACATTCCACTCCATATGATATGGTGTGAACCATGAAAGAGTATCTTGATCTTATCCAAACTATACTGGACGACGGTGAAGAAAAGGGCGACAGAACCGGAACAGGGACGCGCTCTATTTTTGGTTATCAAATGAAATTGGATCTCCGTAAAGGGTTCCCCATGCTCACCACAAAGAAAGTCATTTTCAAAAGCCTCGTCCACGAACTTCTCTGGTTTATCAAGGGTGCTACTAATATTAATGATGGCCTCAAGGAACATACCTCTATTTGGAACCCCTGGGCCGACGGTGATGGCAATTTAGGCCCTATCTATGGGTATCAATGGCGCTTTTGGAATACCTATGATTACGACCCAGATAAACAGGCTTATATTAAGGGCCATCACGACCAACTGAAAGAAGCGATTCATCTTATTAAAACTAATCCCGATTCAAGACGCATTATTGTGAATGCTTGGAACGTGAGCGATATCCCTAAAATGGCGCTCCCGCCATGCCATACCTTCTTCCAATTCTATGTGGTCAACGGACACTTGGATTGTCAGCTATACCAACGATCGGCTGATGTGGCGATTGGAGTCCCATTTAATATTGCCAGTTATGCCCTATTACAGCATCTTGTCGCCCAAGAGTGTGAGCTCAAGCCCCGCTACTTTGTCCATACCTTTGGTGATGCGCATCTCTATACCAACCATATGGACGGCGTTCAAGAACAGCTCACACGAACACCCACTGCTTTACCTCGGTTGGAACTAAAAAAGAAGCCTTTTTTTGAGATGACCTTTGAGGATATTAAGTTACACGACTACCATCCTCAAGCCTTTATAAAGCTCCCTATTGCAGTATGAGTAACCTAACTATCGTTGTTGCCCACGACACTAATCTTGGGATCGGAAAAGATGGACAAATCCCGTGGCATTGCCCTCAGGATCTTCACTACTTTAAACACCTGACCTCCAAAACGAGAGCTCCAGAAAAACAAAACATGGTACTCATGGGCCGCAAAACTTGGGAGAGTCTGCCCGATAAGTTTCGCCCCCTTCCTAATCGAATCAATGGGATCTTAACCCGAAATAATAGTTATTCTCTGCCAGAAGGCACACATCGTTTTTCAAGCCTAGAGATGGCTATTCAGGCCATTGAGCAAGCCCCTCTATCCGAACAAGTCGAAACTATCTTTCTTATTGGTGGAGGCCAACTCTATCAAGAAGGGCTTCAACAAGCCTCTCAACTCTACGTCACACACATTCATACCGAATTTGACTGTGATACGTTTTTTCCACCCTATACCCATGACTTCTCAAAAGTTGCTGAATCCGAACCCAAATCTGACAGTAATATCATCTTTAATTTTGCTACCTATCATAAACTCTAATTGTCCAGCTTTAAACAAAACGAGACGGCTGAATAGCCGTCTCGTTGGTTATGATGTATTAGTCTTAAAACGTGAGGTCTGTCACTGTTTTCTTAGATACTAATGTAACGCCTGAAACCCAATCCACACTTGCAATTTCAATAACCCAATCGCCGTCTAATCCTTGAGGAAAAGCCTCGTCTAACTGTTCCCAATCGTAGCCCGAGTAATAGTTTGTATTGATATACATGTCGCCACTTAACACGGTTGTCAGTGGCTGACCCTGTTCGCTATATACATTAATAACAAATTGTGGCAACGTCACGTCCTGTTTGTAAAAACGAATATTATAGGTTCCAGAACGCCCCGTTTTCTGGTACCAATAGTCTTCAAAAGAGATCTCTATATTTCCACTCACCTGTGATACCGAAAAATCAAAGGGCATAAGGTCGATATTACTCACCGAAACCCCCTCCTTAGTTTCCGATAATACTGGAGAAACTATCTTTCCTTGCTCATCTAGAATCGCTACATATACATGATCTCAGGTCTTAGCCGCTTCACTATTAATGACGGTATGTAACTTATCTGTTGTAAGCACATGTTTATTCTCAAAACCGTAGGTATCTGTCCCTTGCCATGCCCCATAGCCATAGTCGTTAGGATAATACGCCAACTGGCTCACTATTTCTTGGGTCTCTGAGTTGACTAACACAACATCTACGTTCGCTTCTTCCGCTCGTTCAGCGGTTAAATCACTGTCTAGATAAAGATATCCGTTTATCTGGTAATGAAACGAGATATCATCTGTATCCAGATTTCTTTCAATAATTGTAGAACTCATATTTACCCAAGCAGAGAAGTGAGGTTTAGAGATCCTATAAACAAATTCTATCACCACATTATCGTAGGAATTAAATTCAGGGAGAACGACACTCTTATATCACGTATATCACGGATAGGGTTCGTAAAAATAGCGCCTAAATTAATCTTGAGGGTTCTTTCTTCGCCTGTCTCTAACGTATAAGGCGCGTCCACTTCAGTCCCCTCTAAACTAGTTTTTATCATGGAAAGTGCCTCTTTAACCTCTTCTCTAAGAGATTCAGGTCCTAAATCCTCTTCCTTAATCAGGTCATCTGCTTGATCATCCGTCTCTGATTCGATAAATTCAACACCCTCTTCTATATGAGTAATTACGTTGATAAATGCATCACCCGCCGCTGCCATGTGGGCCTCGCCTCCATCTCGTAATGTTCCAAAGCTTGGATTAGCTGCTAGAAAGGCGTCATCGATATTACCCGTCATCGTGCTTTCATCATATCGAACATCGTAAGACACAAGCGGATGACAAAGCCCCTTAACAAGGGATAACATGGCTATCATTGCGTGGACATCGCCATTATCGATTTCGATATCATACTCAGATCCTGTCAATTCTTTTGTTAAGGTCATGGAAAAGTCAGTTGATATGGTCATTTCAAGATGGTCAATGGCTTTATCTAATCGTGGAATAAATACATTCTCGATCACATCACTTACTTCTTCAGTGTCTAATATCACATTAGTTTTTTTATCGATCATCTAACCAGTGTCGAATATAAGTATAAGACAGGGATCCCTATTATTTTATGGCACGTAGATTTTCTTTAAGAATTGATCTGGCTTCACGGGATATGGGGCTCTGTTGAAGTTCATCAAGATAAATTAAAGCTTCTTCTTTATCCACTAACACTAAATTCAATAGCTTTAGACACTCCGCTTCCAATCCACGCTCAAATTCGAATACCGGATTATCAACAAAAAACTTTTTCACTCTATTCTTTGGAATCGCATAATTCAGAGCATTGACAAAGGCCTTATCAAAACACTGCTTTAAGGTAGTTACCCAACGTGAATTTTCAATAGGAGCCGTGCTTTCTTGGTTTGCAATTTGGAATAAAACCCCAACAAAGGTATCGTAGGTATCTATCCTATCTACGTTAACTGTGACATTGGTTGAAACTTCCGCCTGATCAATTAATCGAAGCGAAAACTTGTCTTTACTGGTATAAACCTTTACTAAAAACAATGGGAACTCTCGTTTTACTTTTTTCGCTACGAGCTTCCACTCTGATTTTGAGGCCATATATTCTAGGAGTGCTTCTTTATATACAGAGGCTTTCACCCCCTTATTTTGTTTGTTATATGATGCTGAATAATAGGTCGTAACAAGTTGTGTCGGCGCGTCTTTGATCTCGAGGTTCTCTGAAACAGACGGCTCGCCTTTAACACCCTTTTGAGATTGCATTTGTGCTTGTTGTCGTGCTTGCATCTGCGCCTTCATCTGAGGGGGCATCCCCTGCATAGCAGGATTCATGCCAGTCGGGTTCATTCCAGATAGGCTAGCAGACACGGCCGATGGTTTTCTGTGAGTGACCTTGGCCTTTTTCTCAACTTCTTTTTTTGTCAATAACAAGGCCTTCCCCCAAGATAATTCTTTACGAACACCTTTATTTTCTATCCCGATAATTTGCACATAGATTGTGCCGTCTTCTTGCGTATAATAATTTTTAGCAGGAAAATCTACTGATGACTTACTAAGCAAACGAATATTTTCTGTAGTTTTGACTTCTACAGTTGCTTGAAGTGTGTAGGATGATTCCGTCACTGGTTTACTCACATCTTGGGTGACTTTACCACAAGATATAAGACAGTAACTCCCTAGAGCCAGTCCGGTAATAATAACTAGTAGACGTTTAAATTTGGTCACGATATCATATCAACCTCGTGTAGTTTATAGGGCCATTATAAGCAAATCTAACTAAAAAAAGAAGAGTCTATCCAACATACTGTTAAGTTCCAATGTCTCTTTTATAGCGAAACCAAATCTGACCGTATCGATGTTATAGAAATATATTGAGATACCAGCACCAGAGGTACTATACATTCCCTCTACGGAGAACCATTGTAAGTTATGTAAAACATGTTCATCTACTTGAAATTTTATGTCGCTATATGGCTCTATTTTAGGTCTGTTTCAATCCTATCAACTTTTGTGAGTAGCTCATCCAATTCGTCTTCCAAATGTTTTTCTACTTTGGGTAATAAATGAAGTATGGATAACATTCCCGCTACAAAATAAGGCGTATATTCATCTGCAACCTGTTCTATTGCCTGATGAATGCCTTTTTCTAATGCGTGACGCTCAGCCTGGTCCTCGGTTCGTGCACGCTGAAAGCCTTTATCTGGCCCTCCTGTTTCAGTTCGTGACATATCCTCAATTGCCATTACACGCCTAGAGGGCGCTCTGTTATCGATGGCCTTAATAGGCGCTACGCCTTGGATCTCTCTAACATTAGATGTTTCGTTGGCTTTCCGCTCATTTAGAATATGACCCATTTGCTCACTACGCTTTAATAAGGCTTCATGTTGATCATGTCGCAACTGCTCCTTCTTTTCACGACCCCTGTCCTCTGTCTTTTCCGGAGCCTCAGAAGAGGTCTGTTTCTGGGTCTGAACATCTGCTTCGGACGCCTTCTCTGGCGCTGATACAGGCGTTATACGCGGGACCTGCGCCACATTGATTGGCGAAAATCCGTCCGAATTGGCATGGCCGCCCACCATCATTTTAAGCGTAGAGATAAAGGCTATATAGGATGAAAAATCGGTTTGGTCCACATTATTACCTGCGTTAGCCGCAAACTCTTCTAAAGCTGTCTTAATCTTATCTCCTAAAAACCCCAAGTTTCCACCACCTAGAGCCCCTAAGATGGCGATTATATCGCTTACCTCGTCTAAACTATCGATACCACCCGAAATAATGCTTTCTAATAATCTCATTAACTCTTCTTTGTCTCCAGATATAGCGTCATCAGATGAGGGGAGTCGCCCTGGCTGGCACCCTGTCAATCCACTGACATCAAATTTAGCACTGGAACCCACTTCCTGGATGAGGCTAAAGGTTTGAATTTGGATCTGTGTTGTGCCTTTACCTTGATTCATACACTGTAAGACATTATCGATCATACGACGCACACCAGGAAGCTGGCCTTGCTTAAGACTCTCTTTTAACGACGTGGCTTTTTCTTGAAGTACTGCAGAGTCAAACTGTCTATACTGCATAAACAACATATTAAATTGTGACAAGGCCGCTGACTGAGCTTCACTTATTCCCTCTATACCAGACATCTCTAAACTCCTTTCACCCCACTAACCTTAGATATAATAACTCTATTCTCTATATCGTTATAATGCCCCCCTTTTCTTGTATAGCGCTATCGTTTTTATGTCAGATCGTTCTGAAATGGGCATCACTTGATGACGTTATTGGGTCTTTTTAAGCAGCTGACATCCTCACGACACATGCTAGTGATTGGCTGCATCTTGGCTCCATGGGCTCATACCCCATGAGTTATCTCACTGATAGTTAGGGCTCTTTGATGAGGGGGGCGTTAGAAACCCAATTCTACGCGGTCTACCTTATTTAAGACCTCATCTAACTGGCTCTCTAAATGCTGTTCTACTTTGGGTAATAAATGAAGAATGGATAACATCCCCGCTATAAAATAAGGGCTGTACTCGTCTGCGATCTGCTCAATCGCACGATGAATACCCTTTTCTAATTGGTGACGTTCGGCCTGATCCTCGGTTCGTGCACGTTTGAAACCTTTATCTGGGCCTCCTATTTCAGAGGGCGACAGATGTTCAATCGATGTGACACGCTTGTCTATCTGGACGGCCCGATCCATGGGGTTAACAGGTGTGAGGCCTTGAACGGATGACAGATCCTTTATCCTATCGTTATGTTTCCCTTGTAAGATATGGACCATTTGCTCGCTACGCTTTAATAAGGCTTCATGTTGATCATGTCGCAACCGGTCTTTCTTTTCACGACCCTTATCCTCTGTCTTTTCCGGAGCCTCAGAAGAGGTCTGTTTCTGGGTCTGAACATCTGCTTCGGGCGCCTTCTCTGGCGCTGACACCGACGTTATACGTGGGACCTGTGCTACATTGATTGGCGAAAATCCGTCCGAATTGGCATGGCCGCCCACCATCATCTTAAGCGTAGAGATAAAGGCTATATAGGATGAAAAATCGGTTTGGTCCACATTATTACCTGCGTTAGCCGCAAACTCTTCTAAAGCTGTCTTAACCTTATCTCCTAAAAACCCCAAG
>CAZIOF010000144.1:0-3242 GCA_964540745.1 uncultured Candidatus Marinamargulisbacteria bacterium | reverse complement strand
GAGAAACCGTCGGGCATGATATTGATTGTGGGGCCCACAGGGTCGGGTAAAACAACAACCTTATTTTCCATGTTAAGTGAAATGCGATCTATCACCAAGAATATTATTACGATAGAAGATCCTGTTGAGTATCGGCTGTCTTTAGTGAATCAAATGGAGGTTAATAACAAGGTTGGGTTAGATTTTGCTAGAGCGTCACGGTCCTTACTTCGTCAGGATCCGGATATTATTTTGATGGGCGAAATCCGAGATAAAGAAACGGCAACGATTGCGGTTCAAAGCTCATTAGCAGGAACATTGCTATTAAGCACATTGCATAGTAATGACGCTATTATGACCATTGATCGATTAGTCAATATTGGTGTAGATCGATTTTGGGTGGCCACCACATTGAATGGTATCATCGCTCAGCGATTAGTGAGACGGATATGTCCCCATTGTAAGGTGCCAGATAATCCCTCACTAGAGTTGCGGAAACGATTAGGTATCGATAGTAAAAAAAAGTTATATAGAGGTGAAGGCTGTGAAGTCTGTCGCCAATCCGGATATTTTGGTCGAACGGTCATCTCCGAAGTCTTAATTGTGACAGAGGCCTTTAGAGAGGGCGTCTATGACCATCAGTCACCTATAGAACTACGAAAACTGGCGATTGAACAGGGGTTTAAGCCGTTTCTTTATGAAGCCAATAAAAAAGTAAGTCAGGGTAAAACAACCATAGAAGAAATTCTACGTGTGTTAGCCATCAATGTGTCCGACAAGAACACCCTGTCTCTATGAGATACTTTCGTTACAAATTTATAGATGAGTTAGGGGTTGTGTCTAATGGGGTAGTGTTGGCTGCCAATGATGCGATGGCAGAGACACGTTTAGGTTTAGATGAGACAAAGACTCTCATCTATTTGCGTCAACGGTCCTTGTTATCTAATCAGGTTCTTTTTTATTGGAATACCATTAAATTAGCTTGGTTATCTCGGACAAGATTGTCACGAACGCAAGTCCTCTATTTTACACGCGAATTAAAGACCTTCCTTGAGTCAGGGCTATCTCTTAATGATGCCATTAAAACCATGCAGACCTTTGTTAAAAATAGGGCCTTTCTCCGTGTCATTTTAGATATTGAAAAAGGTCTTAAAAGCGGTGATTCTCTTTCCACATGTCTAGAGCGGCATCCAAAATCCTTTTCACAAAGTTATGTGGCTGCCATTAGAGGAGGCGAAGTATCCGGTCGTTTATTGCAAGTATTAGTGGATAGCGTGGCGCTATTGGAATGGGAGCAGCGCACATTGTCACGATTCCGAACACTGATGACCTTGCCTACCATTATGTTTGGGTTGTTAACCTTTGTGCTCTATCTTATGCTGTTTTTCCTTATTCCTCGTATCATCCCCTTTTTAGAGCGAAGCGGTAGAGATATTCCCACAGTGACCCAGTTTCTAATTTCAGCACGAGACGTTATAAGTGTCTATCTGCCCTTTGTTCCTTATATCTTGATGACAGGCGCTATTACTGTCCTAGGGATGAGTGTGACAAAAAGAGGGCGATATTGGATTGATTACGGGTTCATTCATATGCCGGTCATTGGGTTCTTGTATCGGACCTTTATGACCATGAAACTTTGTAAGACCTTTTTAGTGTTAAATGATAGTGGGATAGCGATTTCAGAGTCGCTCACCATTTGCAAAAAGCTGTTTAAAGAAGGGGTTTTTGAACAAGATGTCCATGAAATTGTGGAACGGATAAAAAAAGGGGTATCGTTAAGTGCTGCGTTCCAAGCGTCTCGATTATTTCCGCCATTATTATGTGAAATGTTAAAGAGTGCAGAAGAGACCAGTTCGCTTAATGACAAACTAGATAACATGGGCCGTTTTTATTCCTCTCGTTTAGAGAATAGGATTGATGCCTTATTAGCCTTTATAGAGCCGCTCTATATTTCCATAGTGAGTGGCTATATTGCACTATTATTATTTGGATTCTATGTGCCTATGATGTCTGTGGCAATTCCAAAGTAGGAGTGACGCGTGAAAAACGGATTTTCTTTAGTCGAATTATTGGTAGTCTTAACAATTTTGACCTTGTTATCTATTATAGCGGCCCCCAATATTGAACGAATATTGGATGAACGTTCATTGACTATGGCAGCCGAACAGGTCCGTAGTGATTGTGTTCGATTGAGGGAACGAGCACAGCTGTCTGGGAACCCACAAAAAGTGATGTTTTTTGAAGAAGAAGATCGTTATGAAATATATGAAGCCAATATGGACCTGGACGTTTGGGAGAAAATCCAACGCTCTGAGCCTTTTCAGAAACAGGTCGTAGTAAAAGCCGTGACCTTCACGGGCGATCAACTCGTTTTTAATAAAGAGGGAGAGGGGTGTGAATGTGCACAACCCTTATCGCCCAGTGACTGTGTTACCCAACCCATGTCAGCGGATGAGAGTATAACCCTTCAGGTGAGTGATAAGGAGCAGGATATCTTGGTAACACCCTTAGGGCTCATCACCATTAGTGATTAGGACGTAGAGAGAGCGTAATAAGATTAGAGCCCCTATATAGAGGGTATGGGTTCGGTTGCCAATAAGAGGTCGTAACCCTCCAGACTAAACTCCTTTAAATAATGTGTGAGGCGTTGGTTATGGCCCTTTAGTTGGCGAATCTCATCCGTTAATTGTACCTCACTCGTTAGTTTAGGAATATGTGCATTAATCGTAAGTCGTGTTACAGAAATACCTATTTTATCTTGGTATTCCATAAGTAATGTGACAAGTTGAATTAACTGACGGAGTTTTTCATTATAGATGCTGTAAAGTCGGATTTTTTGTTGAAGGAGTCGATCCACGTCCTCTTTATTACGGATTAAAGTATCGTGTATAAGGGGTGCTAATTTTCGGATATGATAGGTGTTTATAACAAGGCTGTTCAACCCATTAATAAGGTCAGCTTGTTCGATGCACAGTTTTAGATAGGTTGTTTGTTGGGGAGTGACTTCAGAGGTGGCGCAAACGTGATGACCAATCATGGGCGGGAAGCTGTTGTGATTGGAATAGCGAGACGAGGGTTTCTTCTTCTGGCAGTGACAACGCGGGTTGTTTGTATTCAAAATAGATGTGTCGTCACTGTTTATAGCCCATTGGTGGATAAGATTACGGCCAGCAGTGTCTTTTTCAAGAAACGTAGTGGTCATATTTGGATGGAATGTGGCGTCTGAAGTACTAGGATCATTTACCATAGGGATATAGGACATA
>CAZIOF010000143.1:0-2949 GCA_964540745.1 uncultured Candidatus Marinamargulisbacteria bacterium | reverse complement strand
ACTTTAATTATGTCTTTTTCAATTGATTTTTTTTGCTTTGACATAATGATATTTTGAGGGGCTTCTTTTTCTTTATTAGGATACTTCAAAATAATGACAAATGGCTTGTCTTGATCTGATGAATTTAATAAATCAAAAGCTTCTGTAATCTGATCAAAAGGCATTGTCTTAGGAAATATATGCGATACCGAAATACTTCCACGTTCAAGTAACCGTAAATACTCTTCCATATTTCTTTTTTCTGTCCAACGAACATAAGCATAGGGGTAATCATGCCCATCTTCTTCATAACTTGAATCATATCTCCCTGGGCCATAAGAAGTTGACACATATAAATCAAGTTCTTTTTGATACAGATCATTTCGATTAATATTTAAACCACAAACGCCCACTAAGACCACTTTGCCTTTTTTCTTACAACACTTAAATGATTGACTAATAGGTTCTTGTGAGCTTGTATTAGCTGTCATTAATACGGTGTCTACACCATAACCACCTGAGATCATCTCTACTTTATCTAAAAATGTAGGATCTGTTGCTAGCAAACACTCCTCTGCACCTGATTTTTTAGCAAAACTTAATCGCTTTTGATCAATATCTGCTGCAATAACTCTCACACCAGATTGAACTAATAATTGAATGGTTAACAAACCTAAAACACCCGTCCCAAAGACCAAGGCAATTTCACCTAATTTAAGATCTGCTCGTCTTACACCCTGTAATGCAATAGCGCCAAGTGTTACCGTTGATGCATCTTCAAAAGAAAGCGATCTAGGTTTCTTGCAGACTAAATTTTTAGGAACTACAACGTACTCTGCGTGTGATGCATAACCAGCTCCAGAAGCCGTTACCTCATCACCCACTTGAAATCCAGCGCAGTCAACTCCAATCTCTACAATAATGCCAGATAAAGAGTACCCTGTAGCCAAGACAGCTTCTGACTTTTCTTTTAATAATGTTTTTGTGTGTGCAATTCCTTTTGATTTGATTAAATCAAGGGTTTTCGCTATCTTTTTTGGTTGTTCTATGGATTTTTTAATTAAGGATTTTGAGGACTCCTGAACTAAATAATTCTCTGTCCCTGGGGAAATACAACTACTTAAAACTTTGATTCTAACTATTCCACGTTGAACAGCAGGGCTTGGAACCTCTATGTTAAAAACATTACCCTTTTTTATAATAGACTGTTTCATCATATAGTGCTTCCATATTATCTTTTAAACGCTCTAATTAAATCCGACCACTGCGACAGAAAGCTTACAGCAAAAAACGGAACTTAATCAAAAAATTAATAAATCTTTTAATTAACCCCATTTTATATTCATATGTTATCTACAATTTTTACTGTATCTATGAATAGACTTTAGCTTAGTTAAGAATTTTATTGCGATGGATAGACTGTCTTTCCAATCAATAGTTGATTAGTTATACACTTAAGTTATCCGAAATTCAAGTTCTATAACAGCTTCATATTTTAACGTATTAGAAGATCTTTCTCAATAAAATTTATTGAGGCTATTTTCAGTGGTGTCAGAACCCCATAACACCCTTGTTTCTTTAACCGTATTTTTAAGCAAAAATATGGATGATCTTACTGAGTCTAGGGTTGCTCAATTCTGTGATTTATCTAGTTTGATTGTGATAGGTATGTTGACGTTGTATTCTTGCAAAAAGCGCGCCTTAATCCCTAGCCGTTTATATATTTCTCTCTTTAAGGGGGTCCAACGCAGAAGACCTCGGATTAACCTCATGAAACAAAAACAATTTGATAAATGTCATCATTAAGATTCTTAGATCCAAGATAAAGGACATCTGTCCAATATAGGTAATATCTAAATCAAATTTAGTACCCCAACACAACCGGTTACGGCCATTTACCTGGGCAAGACCAGATAACCCTGGCCTAACTTCATGGCGTCGTTTTTGATAATCTGTTAAATTTTATAAATCCATTTGAGCCAATGGTCTCGGACCAATAAAACTCATATCTCCTTTTAGGATATTAAACAGCTGAGGCAACTCATCTAGCGATGAGGCTCTCAAAAACTGCCCAAACCATGTTAGGCGCTCATGTTCTTCTAAGAAGGTATCTCTATCATCTATATCATGTCTCATTGTTCGAAACTTATAGATAGTAAATCGTTTTCCTGAATATCCAGTACGTGTTTGCTTAAAGATACTGGGCGAACCTAAATTTATATAGACCCCGATCAAGATTAGTCCCATTAGAGGGGATAGAACTATTAGAAATATAATACCGAATAGTTTATCTAATCCATGCTTTATAGGTAGATAGCCACCACTATTGAACGTTGTCTTTTTCATAATTAGGTTCAAGTATAAACTAAAATGAATGCTTAGGTAACCGTTTAGGGTTTGACATAGAAGAGATCCTTGTATTCATATATAGCTTTGACTATATGTCATGACTAGACGCCCTCTTCATTTTCAATCTATTTGGAATATAGATTGATGTACAATGCTACCTTGCAATTATCATGCATCATGGTTCTTATCGCTTGTGACAGTCAATATATGCCTATACTGGAAACCCATTTAGTGGAAGACTATGGAAAATTGTAGGTTTAAGATCCGTGAAACGCCTAGTCCTTTTCTGCGTTTTTAATACTTTTCATATAGTGCTGAATATACCAGTCTACAGTCTTTTCAACACCGCTTTCAAACGTCTCTTGAGCCTCCCAACCCAAGGTTGTTTCAATCTTGCTTGCATCTATGGCATACCGCCTATCATGACCCGCACGATCGTCAACAAACGTGACAAGGCGTTTATACGATTGTGATTGAGGCCGTTTTTTATCTAATATTGTACATATCATTTCTGCAATCTCTAAGTTTTTACGTTCGTTTTTACCACCAATATTATATGTTTCACCTGACTTTCCTTGATGGAAAGCACGATCAATTCCGCTACAATGATCGGTTACATAG
>CAZIOF010000142.1:0-3417 GCA_964540745.1 uncultured Candidatus Marinamargulisbacteria bacterium | reverse complement strand
CAAACTCCAGGATCATCATGTCACAATGACAGAAAAGAAGCAGGTTCTTGGCCAGTGCCGTTACGTCTTACGAAACAAAAAACTTGAAGAGATAGAAGGGACCTATAAGGGACTCCGTCTCACACTAGACCCTATATGGTCACGCCAGGATAATATCACGTCAGAAAGTATCAAAATTGGCTATTACAATACCGATCTTATACACGATAAACAGTATAAACGTGGCCGTTGGCGCTCAGACTCAAACGCCAAGATATTACCCATGTCTGTATCTGATCTGAAATCAGAACGTGTGGCACCCGGCGTCTTTCAAACCAAAAAGAAAACTATTATTGGTGATACAGAACTCCATATCACCCTCCTTTTTTCAGCCTTCTTCTTTATGCCTATTGGTGGCATCATGACGACCCAAAGCCAGATTAAACCCGGCCCTAATAAAAACTATCTACCACAGTTTCTCCATAACCGTTGAAATTTAGGACATTATCCTTACGATAATCTAACTAATTTGTTAAGTGTCATACGGGAGGATAATAATAACAATGCGATACAAATACAGCTCTCTAGGTGTTTTACAACAACCTATTCCATTATTAGTCACAGGTTTCTTAGACCCCAGAACTATCAGTTGTTTAGAACTCGCCTGTAGGCCATTAGATAGTCAACCCCTTTTAGAACAATTATTCTTTCATATGCGTTCCTCTACCGACCAGAATCGTCACTATACCCTAGAATGGGCCTTACAACTGATTCCCCATTTTAAGCCCCGATTTAACCTCGAAAAAGCGGCTTCTCCCCGCTTAATGCCAGCTTAACCCAATGTAAAATGGCCTTTAACAACATTATTAACCAATTACCTTCTGATACAGAAGAATATCTTTCACCAGATGTTCAGAGTAAGTTATGTTGGCTCTTTAACCACCGAAAAACGAACTTTTCACAATGTCTAACGAACCCAGACTTAGCCCAAGTACGATTCTTAGCCACGTTTTCAGAAACCCTAGATCACCCCCCCCATTCATGACTATATTGCCAATAATCCTTCATTAATTAACGCATCAGAACAATGTAAAACGCTTCTTTCAGAACCCTTCTTATCACGCGAGCAACAACAATCAGTTATTACACTTATTCAAAGGAACCCCCTCTCATGCTTAGGTTCAAGGCTCCTACACATTATCACTAAACAAGAGGATTATCCTGAGATTGTGAGAACCTTTCTTATCAATGGCTCATATATGCATCTCCGTAACAGAACAGGGGGCCTTTTTCATAACGCTGCATTTAAATATCATCAGGATACTGCGAAGATCCTGATAGGT
Organism: uncultured Candidatus Marinamargulisbacteria bacterium; assembly: GCA_964540745.1. Lineage (GTDB taxonomy): Bacteria > Margulisbacteria > Marinamargulisbacteria > JABIPA01 > JABIPA01 > CAZIOF01. The sequence continues at coordinate 2,095 of CAZIOF010000142.1, read as the reverse complement.
GCTAGTGCTAATGTCCATAGTCGAAATAATATTGGTGCCACCCCCTTGACCATGCGCTCTACCGTAATCATAGTGAGATTGCCCAACAACTTATCGCTTCTGGCGCAACACCATCAAGTGATTCAGAGCTCACTGGTCAAGCCTTTTTTTCAGAGAACTAAAACCTTCTTTTAGACAAAAAAGCCTAGCTGACTCACTCAACTAGGCTTTTCAGATATTGCGCCCTAACGTAATAACGCTTAGGCTGTCTGTGCTTGACGAAGTGCCTCTAATGCTCGTTCGTAATTGGGCTCTTGCGTAATTTCAGAGACTTGTTCTTGATAGACCACTCTATTATTCTCATCTAAAACAAGAACTGTTCTTGCCAAAAGGCCCTGTAATGGAGTATTGGTTAATTCAACCCCATAATCACGTCCAAAAGAACTACGAAAGGCAGATACATTTACAGCCTTCTGAACGCCTTCAGCTTCACAGAAACGCTTATGGGCAAACGGTAAGTCTTTCGACACATTCACAACGACAGTATTGTCTAACTGACCTGCTTCTTGATTGAAACGACGAACCGAATTTGAACAGGTTCCAGTATCTAAACTAGGGAAAATATTCAATACTTTTCGTTTTCCAGCCCAGGTTTCTTGGGTGGCTTCTGATAAATCTGTCTGTACTAAACGCCAGTCAGGGGCTATTTTGCCCACTTCTGGAACACGCCCCATGCGTTCGGCTGGATTTCCTTTAAAGGTTACTGCTGTCATGATGATACCTCCGATTGTATTCTTGTGATTATAGTATAGCAATCCACCTATATCCGCTCCAGACAGATTTATGCAGACTATACAACTGCCGTCACTATAGCCCGAACTGGTGCTGGATAGCCTTCTATTGTCTTCTCCCCACAGGACGATAACGTTGCCTTAAAATCAAAGCCTTCCGCCCAGGGCGTTTCGCACTGTTCATCCGGAGTTGTTCGTGTCACTGAGCATACTGTCATATCATGATAGCCCGCCTTCTCTAACCAATTCTCTAGACAGGATAAGGACGGAATATAATAAACGTTGGGCATCCCTGCATAACGGCCTTTTGGCGTCAGTGATAGCGGCGAGTCTTCTTCAATAATTAAGGTTTCAATCACCACCATCCCCTTGGGTCTAGTCGCTTGTTTGAGTCGTTTAAGGACCGTAAAAGGTTCTCGATGATGATAAAGAATTCCCATACAAAGACTCACATCAAAAAATCGTTTAAAAGGGCCTAGATCCTCTAGCCCTAATAATCCAAAATGGACCGCTTCTTGCCTGCAAAAATGTTGGATCACTTGGTTTTGGAAAAAGTAGAGTGGGTACGGATCTATCCCTAATACAAAGGCCGACTTTTCAGCTGCTAATCGACATAAGTAATACCCTGAATTACAGCCCACATCTAAGACCCTTTTCTGATATAAATCGGGCAAATGAGGATAAAGACGATCCCATTTTAAATTCGACTGCCATTCGGTATCCACATCCACACCAAAAAAAGAGAGCGGCCCTTTACGCCAGGGCATTAATAGTTTTAGCGCTTTTATCAATGTCTCTTTCTGAGTTTCAGTAATATCGTGATGCCCCCCTATCTGAAGTCGAGCTTGTCTCAATAGACAGGTGGACGGCGTTAAGGTTAACACCTGTTTATAGGCTTGAAAATAGCGCCAGACATTCACATTCTCAAAGCCTGTCCGATCCTTATCTAATCGGGTGAGTAATGCCGGTATGTCAATCGTATTAAAATAGGGTTCTAGAGCACGGCATAAACGTTGATTCGATTGTACTAAACAATCGGCCGGTTCTTTCATTTTACTGAGTCTCATGCTTGCTTCAACCCCAAAATGGCAATCTCGGGCGGACAACATACCCGTAACGGAAATAAAGTATACCCAAGTCCCCGTGAAATAAAGAGAGGACAATGTTCTGTTTGAATAACGCCTGAGATATAACGCTTGTTTATCACTGAATTCATAATAGGACCCCAACCCGGTAAACATACCTGCCCCCCATGCGTATGTCCAGATAGCATGAGATCTATTCGTTCATGAATAGGCATATCCATAGTATCTGGGTTGTGTGCT
>CAZIOF010000141.1:0-7113 GCA_964540745.1 uncultured Candidatus Marinamargulisbacteria bacterium | reverse complement strand
ACAGTTTGACTGGTCACAAAAAAGGACTTGTATAGCCAAATCATGCTCATAACGTTAGAGAAATAGTGATCATAGAAAAACATTACCTATAATAACGAAGAGGTTGTTCTGTGACAAGCCTACAGTATAGAAATAATAATTATTAATTAAGTAGCAAGGCTATTGTAATGGGTGATTATAGGTTGTTGAATTGTTAGTCTTACAACATGGTTATTTCTATGTTGTAGATGAGTAGCGGATTAAGTTTAGTGGCGATAAAAAGTAAAAGATATGAAATAATGGGTTTTTTTGATGGGCGTAATTGAGTGCAAGAAGAATAAAAAAACATATAAATTAACATAAAAAAATAGAAAATCAAATAGAGCTATGTTAAGATGGAGTTGTTCTCATGTTATAGCATTTGAAAATGACGTTGAATGCCTCTTTAATAACATATAATAATTGCGCTCTTAAATCGTTAACGTTTTATTTCGATAATGAAGTGGTTAAGGAGGAGACGTATGTTAAAGATTATTAGTGATTTGCCAAGGCCTTTTTCAGTGAAAGTATCGCTTGAGTGTCTGAGTCGAATTGAAGTGGCTATAGGTCATTCAGATAACTTTAATGATTTATTTGAGACAATTGTGAATCCAACCTTTTATTCTGAATTTAAGATATTCCTTGAAGCGGTGAACGATACGCCCAGTTCTATAGAAATCTCATATATCAAGAAAATATGTCAGGCGTTATTAATAGGTCGCTTTCCTAACGATGCCATTGGCCCTAAGGACAGTAACAATGGCGATGTTCTCAAGAGTGCTGAATGTGTTGTCACAATAATAGGTCATATTATAGATCAGTTGCGTACCCCTGTTTCAACAGAACAGAAAGATTGTATTTCCTCGTATTATTGTGAATTGGTTGCACAAATAGAGTCCTTCTCAGAGGCCCATAAAGAATGGTCCGTGAAACAGAAAGAACAAGAGGTTAACAGTTTAGTAATAGCCTACCTTGTTCGTGAACGCTTAGTGAGAGAAGAGAGAGAGAATCCAGTTGTGTCTAGCGCATGGATCGAAGGCTTTATTAAAGAGCAACAGGATATAAAAAATGCTATTCAAATATGTGGCGGCCCTGAAAGTGTTGCGTTTCTTCAAGAACAACTAGAGGCATTTTCTCATGACCTAGAGGTGTTTCCATTGCGGGATATGTCCAGTGATCGCTGGGCTCATGAATGTGGGCGTGATCCAGATCTATTATTGACAATGATGGATCAAGAACGGTTGAGCGCCATGAAAATTGGTCTTGATGATTGTTTTAAAAGTAAGTCCTTTGATTATCTACTCTATCTGTTCCAAGATCTGAGAAAGCGTTTGGTGACCCATTCGCCACTCACCGATATGGATCCACAAGTTGTGATGGACCTTCTTAGTCATGAGCAACTAGCGAGTATGACGTCAGAAGAGGGCTTTCATTTGCCACAATTTATATATTTAAGCAGAGAAATCTTTAAGGTTTTTGATCAGATACCCAATAGCCTTTTATTGTCCTCGGGTCGTGAACGATATCAGTGGCTTTCTAGGATGGAATCTCAATGGGAAGAAACGTCTGCTCCTCATCAAATAGTCTTAGACGTTATGACGTTTTTGATGTCAAATCTGTATCATCTCAATACACAGTTTAAACGATCCTTACAGTAGGGGACCTTCCCAGTCGCTCAGCCTATCATCTTAGATGAGTTTGATGAGGACAGATTGCCAGTACGTCATTTAAACAGTTATTTACGCATGAAGCAGCGATCTCTGACGAAAATTGCCCATGGGTTATGTCAAATCGATTAAATGGTGAGTTTGCTGAATTAAATAAGATGAAATTCAAAATTACAAATATGTCACTGATAGCAACCGGGCTTAGTTTAATCAAACAACAAATTCAGTCAGGACACCTGAGGATTGAAAAAACAGAAATTCTTACGATTCAAGATATTGTATCATCTGTTGATAGGTATCATTTGCGTGATCTGATTCACTCAGGCACTGAAAAAGCGATTGCTCAGGCACTAACAGTTGTTGCACAACAGGAATTTGCACGTAACAGACAGCCTCTTGTGTCCATAGAGAATCAGGTTTCTGATACAAACTATTCCTTCATAGAAAGGAAAACAGTCTCCGATGAAGTGTGGGATTTTAGACAATGCTTTTCACAAGCATTACAAAAAAAGCACCCAGGATTTTTGATGTATAGAGGTCTCATTATAGATAAAATTGGGGCCGTGATTATGGGTGGTGAGGTAGATGAGTTAACAGAGGATACTATCAGAACGTTGATTTGTATGAAACCTCAGGTACAAGAGGTGATTCATTATTTTGGGCAGTTATGGCACTCCTCTATAAAATTGTTAGAAGAAGAAGCCGTTATCCAGCCCAATAGGATTCCTGAACAGTTAAGAACAGGTACGTCTAATTAAATAGATGATAAAAAAGCAGTGAATAATATGGTATAATTTGAGGCCAAGGAGACACTATTTACAGTGAAACATTACAGAAAAGAATTGTGGTTTGAGACCCCAAAAAGGCGATTGTTACTAAACATAACGAATCAGTTAGATACCTGTCTAAAAGAGAGTCAGATTTCTGAGGGATTGTTACTTTGTAATGCCATGCATATTACGTCCAGTGTTTTTATTAATGACGATGAGTCAGGTTTGCATCAGGATTTTGAGAAATGGTTAGAGCATTTAGCCCCTGAAAAGCCGTATTCACAATATTTACATAACGGATTTGAGGATAATGCAGATGCCCATCTAAAGCGAACAATTATGGGGAGAGAGGTGGTTATCGCTATAACCAGTGGACGATTAGATTTTGGGCCTTGGGAACAAGTCTTTTATGGTGAATTTGATGGTAAACGTAAGAAACGGATTTTAGTCAAAATTATTGGTGAATAATAGATTGCTATATTCCAGTAGAATGGTATCATTACAATGATATCTTATTTAAGGCGAATGTTGTCTCCCAACATAGTATTAAACGTAGGTGCACACTGTAATTTAAGGTGTTATGGATGTTCACAGGGTTTTTTGCCACCAAGTTCGGCAGTATTAACCGACTTAGTATCTAAGATAATGACGCAAACATTTTTTGACGAGTTTCCCAAAAACAGGCAGTACAATATTATTGGTGGAGAACCCTTGCTTCAACCTAGATTAGAGACGTTAGTAACCTATCTACGAGAACACGAGTGTCAGGTAACGCTTTGGACAAATGGAATAAACCTCATCCATTATGATAAGACGTTTCTATCGCTATTTAATACTATAATGGTATATCTGCCTTCTCCAAATCCAGATGAGTATCGCGCTATAACAGGTGTTGATATGTTCGAGGATTGTTGTTCAGCACTGGATTATCTAAAGGAAGATATAGGGGCTAACTATGGGGTTCATTTTCCTGTGACAGATACGTCTATTCAATATCTTCCTGATATTTATGAATTAACCTATAAGAGACAGATTAAATTAATGCTCCATTATTCACCAAAGATCCCCTTTACAGGGGATTCTTTGGCATATATAAAGCGATTTCGAGGTATAAAAAACGTAGAGGTTATTGTGTCGTCAAGGCCAAGTGAGGGGAATTGTCGATATATTCCTGTCCAAGGAATACTAGATATAAAAGAAGGCTATCGAAATAAGATGGATGAGCTCATTATTAGCCTCCGTCAAAAATTTGGTTTATAATAACGGGTTATGGATTCTTTCCAAGATATTATATTAAGTCTTCAGCATTTTTGGTCTGAAAAGGGATGTGTAATCGTTCAGCCTTATGATACAGAGAAGGGTGCTGGAACAATGAGTCCTCATACCTTTTTAAAAGCCCTAGGCCCTTCAGAATGGAACGTGGCTTATGTTGAGCCTTCGCGACGACCTACGGATGGTCGATATGCTGAAAACCCTAATCGATTACAACATTATTTTCAATTCCAAGTGATTTTAAAGCCATCCCCACTAGATGTTCAGGATTGGTATATTCAGAGCTTACGAGCATTAGGGATATTTCCTGATGATCATGATATTCGGTTTGTTGAAGATAATTGGGAATCTCCCACACTAGGCGCCTGGGGTGTTGGTTGGGAGGTATGGTTAAACGGTATGGAGGTGACGCAGTTTACTTATTTCCATCAGTGTGGTTGATTTGATTGTAAGCCTGTTTCAGTCGAAATTACTTATGGGCTTGAACGATTAGCTATGTTTATCCAAAAGAAAACCTCTGTGTTCGACATTGTTTGGCAACAACATTCTGATAAAACGATACGCTATGGTGATATCTATAAAGACTTTGAAATACAACATTGTCACTATAATTTTCAAGATGCCGATGTCGATACATTGATGACATTATTTACATGTTATGAAAAAGAGGCCTATAACATATTAGAGAAAAAGCGTGCTTACCCAGCCTATGATTATTGTTTGAAGTGTTCACATACATTTAATTTGCTTGATGCAAGAGGCGCGATATCAGTAACGGAGCGAATGAATTTTATTCAACGGATTCGTAAAGTTGCTCGCGAATGCGCTGTTGTTTATGTAGATACAGTGTATGGTGAGTTAGAGGCAGAAACTAAGACAAAAAAAGAGGTTTCTGCATCGTGACGAAGACATTTGTGTTAGAAGTAGGCTGTGAAGAAATTCCATCTCGGTTTATGCCAGGGATATTGGCCGATTTGTCTGAATTGATGGCTTCAATGTTTAAAAAAGAGCGTTTGCAATATACAGATATTATGACAACAGGGACCTATCGCCGTCTAATAGTGAGTGTGAAAGGGTTAGACTCAAAGCAATGTTCATTAGAAGAGGAAGTAAAGGGGCCACCCAAAAAAATAGCCTTTTCTGAAGAGGGTGAACCACGTCCTGCAGCAGTGGGATTTGCGAAGCGTCTAGGGATAGATCTTGATCAATTAAAAGTAAAAACATTAGATGGAACAGATTATTTGATGGGGACTAAGCGTGAAGAGGGTCTTTCTGTTCAAGAGGTGTTATCCAAGCAGTGTCCAGCCATCATTAAACAACTTAAGTTGCCTATAGCGATGAGATGGGGAGCGACGTCACACCAATTTATTCGCCCTATTCATTGGGTGTTGTCATTGTATGGTGACGCCATTATTCCGTTATCACTCATGGGATGTGACTCAGGGCGATTAACTTATGGTCATCGTTTTCTTCGAGGTGAGCAAAGCGTCGCGAGTAACGCTAATGGAGAAGCCCTTGAGATATCCAGTGCTGATGAGCTACTAACACAATTAGAATCCGTTTATGTGATAGCCGACCATTGTAAACGACAGTCAATAATTGAGAAGGCGTTGAGAGTTGAGGGAGTAGACGTCACCTTACATGGGGCTCTTTTAGAAGAGGTCCTCTTTTTAGTAGAGTATCCAACTATTTTAGGGGGGGTATTCCCCACAGACTTTTTAGAGATTCCTGAGATTGCTTTAGAGCAGTGTATGAAAAAGCATCAAAAGTATTTTCCAGTATCCAAAGATGGGAAGTTAACCAATCAGTTTGTTCTGGTAGCGGATAGTGTTACTAAAAAAAGTAAAGAAACAATTATTAAAGGTAATGAAAATGTAATTCGTGCACGTTTAGCAGACGTAGGTTTCTTTTGGGAAGAGGATCGTAAAACAACTCTGGAATCACGTGTCCCAGCGTTAGAGAAAGTAATCTTTCAAAAAGGGATGGGCAGTCTTCTCGATAAGATTAAGCGAATTGAATTATTGTCTCAGTATATTCAAAAGGCCTGTTTTTCTAGGGAGAGTGCTAAGGTAGTAGGCTTAACCGCACAGTTGTGTAAAGCAGACTTAGTCACCCATATGGTGATTGAATTACCTGATTTGCAAGGCATTATGGGGGCTTTATATGCTAGAGATGAGGGGCTTGACCCTCAGGTTGCACAGGGGATAGAAGAGCATTATTGGCCACGATTCTCAGGTGATAAGGTGCCTACCGCCTATACAGGGATTTGTGTTGGTTTGGCGGATAAAATAGATACCATTGTCAGTTGTTTTGCTAATGGGCTAATTCCAACAGGGTCCCAAGACCCATGGAGTGTTCGGCGAGCTGTTTATGGGGTATTACGTATTATAGACGAGCATCAATTAGACATAGATATCGAGGAAATTATCAATGAAGCATATAAAGGGCTTAATATGGGAACTGAAAATCAACAGACTCTTAAGGCCTTCTTTCAACAGCGTTTAGGGGCCTATTTTATTGAAAAGGGACTTCGTTATGACAGTGTTGAGGCTGTTTCTCATTATGGCTTAAGTAGTGTTAAAGAAGCCTATCGGATAGGAAGGCAGTTAGATGAACATCGTTCAACAAATCCTGAGGGGTTTAAACAACTTGTTGATACGGCGGTTCGTGTACAACGTTTGGCGCCTGATAATTCTCAGCCAGTCAACGATCGGTTGTTTAGAATGGATATTGAAAAACAAACCTGGCAACAGGTCCAGAAGGTAGAAGCAGAGCTATCAGGGGCCATCGAGCCTGAAATCTATCTGTCAACGCTAGGGGAGTTAACAGGACCTATGTCAACCTATTTTGAAGAAGTAATGGTCATGAGTAAGGATCAAGAAGAGCGTGATAATCGCTTAGCGTTTCTTTTTTATACAAACAAACTGTATGCTAATATTGCTAACTTTGAGAAAATTGTGATGGGTTCCTAACTTAAGTATTAGCAATAGTGTATCCATCAAAAGTTTGTAAATAAGTTCTACTAAGTCAATGTTCCAATATATCGTTATTTATAGTTAGAGAGGCCGTCATTACTGCTAACAGCATCTACAGGTGATAGAAGGGAGCAACATATAATTTTTGAGAGGGTGATTATAGATGCATGCAAAGAGGAAAGCTCAAGTACAGGAGCAAGGGTGGGGGGGCGCCGCTAAAAAACGATGTCTGAATCCTGAAGGTAAAGATCCTGTGGGTAATGTTCGTTTATCAACACAAGCTATTGCAGCTGCGGTAGCAGCGTTTGGTCAAGATGCTATCAACTTTGATCCCCTTCTTGGCGACGTGGTACAGGTGATCCATAAGAACAAGCTTAAGGATCCCACCCCTCATCATTTTTACAATTGGAC
>CAZIOF010000140.1:0-6751 GCA_964540745.1 uncultured Candidatus Marinamargulisbacteria bacterium | reverse complement strand
GGTGATATTGTTCACTATCAGGGAAGTGTTTCGGCTATTTTGTTAGATACTAAGGTGGAGGGTCAGTCTGGTGGGACTGGGCTTGTTTTTGACTGGGGTTTGGCATTAAAGGCTAAAGAATTTGATATTCCAGTGATTCTTGCTGGTGGTATTAATCAAAGTAACGTGATTAAAGCAATACAGTTGGTTAACCCCTATGCGATTGATCTTTCGTCAGGTGTTGAATCCGCTCCTGGTACAAAAGATTATAATAAAATGAATGATATTATTTCCTTAGTGAAGGGGTTTTAAGTGATAGTTATTAAAGGTCTTTTATTTGTTTTTTTATTGACGTCAATGGTCTACTCAGCAACCCAATTGACGCTTTATCCTGATCATCCAACCCTTATTCATATGGAGTTGATGAAGCGTCCCATCGTGAACCATAAAATTGTTGTTGAGCCTTTACCGCGAGGCATATTAGAAGACTCTATTCGGATCCTATCGCCTGAGGAAGTTAGGTATTGGTCCTATGAATTTGATCTAGAATCTATTGATAAGCTTTATAATCGAATCGTTGATTTGGATGAAACTCCACAGACGACTGATTCTAAATCACCGGCAAAATTTGTGGGAAAAGAAGGCAATACACTTATCTTTGTTACTAAAGATGACTTGTCTTTTCGGACTCCAGAGAACCAGACCTTACCTTTTTCTTCGGATATTGCCTTGTTCCCTCGGTTATTTATACAACTTCCTATGCTTAGGCGTCAGTTTATGGATGTGTCGTTATCCTTTTTTGTTGATACTGTTCAATCAAAGGTGATGTATGATGCCGTTTTTGATAAGCGGAATAAGAAACTAGCAATCCAAGGTTTTGTTAAAGTCGTTAATGATACAACGTTTGCGATCCCTGATGCTAAGATGACGGTGGTTATTGGTGCTCCAAACTTTGTGTCTGAGCACCGTTCTAATCCTGTAGTGGCAAGGAGTATGTCGGTGGCTCATTCAGAAAATAGTTCTGACGATACGGCTATTTATACGACTTATCAGGTACAGGGTCAGCCGACTATTCGACGTAATAGCGTGGGGGTTTATCCTGTTTTTCAAAAGAAAAAAGTGGATGTTAATACTATATTACGATTTATTCCAGATAGACATTCGTTTGATCGTCGAGGGGCGTCTCCTTGCGATTTGATCTTGTCGTTTAAGAATACAACAGGTTTTCCCTTAACCTCAGGGGTGATGCGTTTATACGAGTTGGCTTCATTTGTCGGTGAACAGAGGATATCGTCTATAGCGAAGCTAGAGGAGACGGAATTAATGTTTGGGAAAGTCTTTGATATTAAAGGGACCAAAAAGACGCTTAAAGAAGAGACTTTTTCTCGAAACCGGTATAAGCGGTATTATCAAGTTGATTTGACGAGCTACCAACTTAATTCAAGACTTGTTGAGGTTGTAGACTATATTGGGCCTAATGGAACCATTAAAGAGGCGTCGGAACCCTATGTGATGTTGGCAAATCATCGTGTAAAGTTTGAACTATCTGTTCCTGCCGCAACAACAACATCCTTTACTTATGATGTTCTCTATGACAAAAATCGTTAGGTTAATGTCCTAATATGATATCGTAGGGTGTTTTTGTAATGTTATATAGGACAGTGCCAGATTCAGCTGATAGAAATGCTTGATTGATGGCGTTCCCTAGGGTTTCGTCTTGTTTGCTCCAATAAAGTCTACCTAATGTGGGGTCTACACAAAATCGCGGTGTAAAATAACCAATGGTTAATAAGGAGGTTGTGGCTTTAGTGCTAAAATCATACTCCTTAACAGTGAAGTCACTATCTATAAAATAGAGTTTTTTACTGTTGTTATCCATATAGAGATTATGGGGTGATTTTGGGTTTTGAAGAAGAGGAAGTGCGTTTGTGCCACTCCAATTGGCATGCCAAATGGTTTTTGTTGTTTCGTCTGAATAGTAGAGTTTAGCTGTGTTGTAATCAATGGCTAGGTCATAGGCTTCTGCATTAGATAGTATGAGGGATTCGGTTTTGGAATCTAGGTCATAATTGTAAATGAAGTGATTGTCATCGTTGATAAAATAGAGCGTGTTAGTCACAATGTTGTAACAGAACTTTATCGTTTGTGCATTGGGAATGCTGAGTGGTGTGATACTGGAATCGTCAAGGGAGAGTATAAAGAGTCCTTTTCCCCAATTAGGGATAAACTCTTTTTGTCCCACCCTTGGGTAGGTTGCCACGAATATTCTGTTTTGGGTGTGATCAAATTGCATGGAAATGGGCCAGAGCCCCATGTCTAAGATAATGCGACTATAGGTATTGGCTTGGATACTTGATATGGCCATGTAGTCATCATCAATGGCTAAGATAATACGCTCATTCTTTAGACAGGCAAGACGTGTAGGGGTGATAATATTACTGTGAGTTATCGTATTGGTGATTGTTCCTTCTAGGGTACAGTAGACAAGTTGTCCGGTATCCGTTTTATCTGAGATGTAGAGGTGGTCATTATGTACACTGTAGTCCAGTCCACTGGGGTTTGTAAGCGTTAATAATGGCGTTTTGCTTGATGTGGTGGGGTCGCCTTTGTAGATTGTGTGATCGGTGGTATTAATCCAATAGAGGTTGCTAGAGACGATGATCATATCTTTAATCTCGTGGTCAGTTAGGGTAAATACGGTGGTGACTGGGTGTCCTGATAAAGGCGCTTTTTTGATAGTGTGATCAGTCGTGTCAGACCAAAATAATAATTCTGAGCTTGGGTCGATGGCGATGCATTGTGGTGTGGATTCGGTGGCTGTGACTAAGGCTGCTTTGTTGGTTCCGTCACTATCAGCGATATAGATGGTGTTGTCGTCAGCCCAATACAGATGATTGCTATAATATACAAGACCTTTTGGTGAGGTTAGATCGGTTAGAATGATGTCTGTCTTTAGGCCAGATAGTGACGATTTTCCTATATGGCGATGAATGGGATCGCTCCAGAATAAGGCAGCGTTTTCTTCGTCAATAGTGATGTCGTAGGGGTGGTAGGCTTGTTGATTAAAGTCGATTTTTGTTTTTTCAAGGCCAAGGAGATCCGATTTGTAGAGGTCAGCGGTGTTGGCATCTCTTTCAAGCCAAATCATAAAGCTATTTGCTTCTGTTTTAGTGGCTGTTTCTGAAATAGGGTCTGAGTAATTTGGGATGTCGTCAAAGGTAAATGCACTGAAGTAATAAGGAATACCTGTTGTTAACGGAATAGATGTAAGACTGGTTTCAGATCCGGTATATACAAGTTCGCCATCATCAATTGTTTGGGGTGCTTTGAGATGTGATTGTCGGATCATGACACCACTTAGATCAGAATCATTGGGGGGCGTCCAGGTTACTGTAAGGGTATTTTCTTGTTCGGTAATACTGAGACTTTCAACCTGTAGCGGAGGGATACGATCAACGGCATCTGTGGTCAGTGAAGAGGGGTAGGATTTTAGGCCGTTGGTGTATTCCGAAAAAATACTGTAATAGTAGGTCTTTCCTTTTTCTACTCCGGTATCTGTGTAGCTTGTGTTGGTTCCTGTATAGATGCGTTCGCCTTCGTCCGAATTTGTAGGTGATTTTGTGGAGCTTTTGCAAAGAATAACGCGATTGAAGAGGCTATTTGTTGGTTTATCCCAAGAAAGGATAATGTAAGTCTCTTCTGTGTTGGCATTGAGATTGGTGACCTGTAACGGGATGACAACACTCGTACCACCTGTAAAGAGATCACAGCTAGCCGTGAGTCCTATGATGATGGCACATAGCCCTAATAGGGTCAGTTGTTTTATCATATGAATTCTATTCCCTTATTTTTGTCACTTTAAACGATATTTTGGCTATTGCGAATAACATTTAAGGGACTACAATTTTATCTTTATTTGTCTAATGGAAGTTGTTGGTTAGATTGGAGGTAGTGATGGTGACAAACACTTCGTATCTACTCCCTTTACGCGATTGATGGGACAGTTACCGTCTAATACAAAAGATTATTTAATCAGGGTAAATGTATGAAAGTGAATAAAAATAAACCAGGTTAAGAACCCAACTAGACAAGCTTGAAGAAGATAGAGATTGACTTTAATAAGTTTCATAACGCCTGATGAGGCAGGAAGTTTTTTAATGAATCGCCAATTGACTAGGGTAATGGCGCTAAATCCAAGCAGGATAAGTACGTAGCTCACAAAATGGCTATGGACAATAGGGTAAATGATTGTAAAGAGAAAAAAGAATTGTTGTTGGATCCAATACATAGCTGTATGAAATCATAAATTGGCTAAAAAATCAATTTTCAATGATGCCACCGCCGATGACTTTATCGTTTTCAAATAAGACAGCAGATTGACCTCTTGTGAGGTTAGTTTGTGGGATAAAGGCTTCTAAGGTCGCTTGATTGCTTTGATGGGCTTTTACAATGGCCTTAAAGGGTGTCATTTGGTACCGGACTTTGATGTCGTAGGCTTTACCGATGGTTAGGTCCGGTTTGTTTACAAGCGAAAAGCTACTGAGTGTCATGTGTGACGTTTGAACGTCCTCTGGTTGACCAACGACAAGCGTATTGGTTTTTATATCGATATGGGTGACAAAGAGTGGTGTTTGAGACGGGATGTTTAACCCGCGACGTTGACCGATCGTATATTGGTAGAGACCTTTGTGTTGTCCAATGATGTCGCCTTTGCTATTTACGATGGGACCCTCTTTGAGCGAGTCTTTCGGTGCATATTTTTCGATAAAGGATTTGTATGATTTGGAGGTCACAAAACAGATTTCTTGGCTTTCTGGCTTATTGGCGTTTACAAGACCAAACTTATGGGCAAGTGCTCTGATTTCAGATTTATGATAATTACCAAGAGGAAATAAGATCCGTTTAAGTTGCGAATTATTTAGCATGTAGAGAAAGTAGGATTGGTCCTTACGTGGATCGCGCCCTTTTTTCAGGTAGTAACGCTGTTTTGTTGGGCTGTAGGTTCGTTTGCAATAGTGGCCTGTGGCCACATAGTCGGCCCCGATTTCTAATCCTTTTTCCCAAAGGACATCAAATTTAATGTGTCGGTTGCAAGAGACACAGGGATTAGGTGTTCGTCCTTCTAGGTATTCGCTCACGAAGTTGGAAATTACATTTTTTTGGAAGGTCTCTCTGGCATTAATGGTGTAGTGGGGGATATCAAGCTTGTCACACACACGTTTAGCGAGTGTGATCGTATCTAGATTACAACATGCGGACTGATGCTCTGTTTCTTGTTCCAGGAGTTGCATGGTCATACCGATAACGTCGTAGCCTCTTTTTTTTAGAAGGGCTGCGGTTACAGAGGAATCAACACCGCCACTCATACCAACAATTACACGTTTTTTTGCCATTATTTGTTTCTCCAGAAGCCACTTTACACGACTCTGGTTCAAATGACAATTTTCTGACATGTTTTTTATGAGATATTTATTTAAATTATTTCTTTGTGTTTTAAAGACATTCAATTAATAATGTCTATAGTTTAGTAAAGGCTTGTTGCTACAGGGTGAATAAAGAAACGAGTAGTGATGATGTTAGAGTTAACTCGTTTTTCGACACGATGTTCCACACTGAAGATGTTTCGACCCGCTAGGACAGGTCGGCCTTGTCCGTTATTTTGTGACTCAGCCAAGGCCCAGGAGTTGTTCTGGCGTGTGTTAGATAAATTGAATGTTTATAGAGTGATGATGTTTGAAGTGCTCAGAGATAGGGTATTTCTATTAAACCTAAGTACGCTATAGTTTTATATATATCGAAAATAGTTGAAGATATCGTTTTATTGGGAGGTTTTTCTATTTGTTAAATAGTCTTATAATTAAACGAGGTTTAACTTGTCCAAAAGATACTCATAAGAGGTTGTATGTTTTTCCTGTTCTGTAGAACGTTTTGTTTTTTAAGTTATTCAATATGGCTGGTGCTGCTTTGCTTTGTTTTAGTGGCATGTAGTCCTTTGGACGAACCTATCCCAAACCCCTTTAACCCGACGAAGCGGGGCGATATAGTTTCCTATACAGTTGCCGAATTGTATCCTGCTACCTTTGTGACAGAAATTAATCGGCTATTAGGCGATGTTAGTACTGAGTTGTCTGAACCATTTGAAATGTCAATTACCTCTAATGTTCTTCAATACACTATTGTATATAAAACAGAGGATGGGAAGGGTGCACTTGTTGATGCCTCAGCGGCCGTATTTATAGGGGGTACCATAGGTGCAATTACCACGCATCCGTTATTGTCTTTTAATCATGGGACTATTTATTCGAGATTGACTCAGTCACCGACGGTGACGTCTTTAGACCTGAATACTGTTTTAACAGCGCCAGTAGAGTCTTATCATAGTGCTGTTCCTGGTTCTAGCTATGCCATACTTTTTGCGGCAGCTGGCTATGTGGTGGTTATTCCAGATGATGTGGGGTTTGGTGTTTCGGAGGCAGTTCATCCCTATATGCATGGTAAGAGTTTGTCAAATTCAACACTTGATGCTATTCGTGCAGTGAAGCTGTTATCTTCAGAGGATGGTGTTAACTTTTTATTAAATGAGAAACTATTTATTTCTGGTTATTCAGGGGGTGGTTATTCTGCTATGGCAACCTTTAAGACTATTGATCAGGATAGTACTCTAAGTAGTGAGTTTCCAGTTACAGCCGTTGCAACGGTGGCTGCGCCATTGAATTTATCGGAAGGTATGTTTCCAGTCATGATGCTTGATCAAACACCTTATGCTAATTTT
>CAZIOF010000139.1:0-10925 GCA_964540745.1 uncultured Candidatus Marinamargulisbacteria bacterium | reverse complement strand
CAAGTCCAAAGGCTAAAGCAATGAGGCCTGCATTGATATTGGACAGGTAGCATGTGGCAATCAAAAATAATACAACAGCTGCTAAGGCACTTAGCCCTGATGCAATGATTTTAGTGCTATACCATAGTTTTTTTGGTTTTTCTGCTATGGTCTTGTCTAGCCAATAGGGAATAGATATGAAGGGTAATCCGACTATAGAGGCTCCTATCCCAAAGGTATTAATAAAGGTGTTTGGACGGTTTGATGACGTCACATAATAAGGGGGCGGTAGTGGTTGTAACACCCCTTTTTCATAAAGGTGTGTTGAGGTGTCATCCCAGCGGTTAAGTATGACAGAAAATTCCGTTTCCTTATGACTGATTTTCCACTGATGGAGCATGGGGAAGTTTTTGGGAGACAGGTTAAATGAACCTGTTTTGAGTAGACTTATGGGGAGATAAATGTTTGCTTTAGTATCGTTGGAAAGGGTTACCGATCGATTAGATAGATAGACGAGAACTAATAGACAAAAAAGGATTAAGGCAATACTACGCTTTTTGAGGAACATTTCAGTTCACAGTCTATCAAAAATTGATGTTGTTGCGAAAGAGCTCTTCACATTCATTAACCGATTACAATCTATGTCGAGTTCATTTTGTGTAAGATAGGGGCTCCTAGGTAACCGTACGAGATATTTTGGATAGTTACTGAATCAGGGTATTGGCATTCTTCAGTGCGAGTGGGTTAAGAGGGATTCGGGATGTTGTAATTTCAGAAAGATTAAGGGTGATATGGGAGCCTATGGGAGTGATCCTAGTATTGCTTGGTATATGGCCGGATAATAGTTGTTTTGCCAGGTGCGCTGCTTGTTGCCCTGTTATGTAGGGGTCATTTGTTATTGTTAAAATACTGCCTAATTGTGATTCCTGATCGGAGGTTGTAATTACGGGGATACCTAGTTCGGTTGCTTTTTTAAAAAGTAATTGGATGCTTTCTGTGTTATTGAGAACCATAGGGTCTTGGATGAGCCATAATGCATCACTATTATGAAGGACCTTTTCCATCAAAACAGGGGTTAACTGTTGTTTGACGGGGATTGCATTGAGTCGAATTCCTGAGGTGTAGGCATGATCCATGGCTTGATTAACCCAGGCTCGATGATGGCGTGGACTATAGAGAATACCGAGAGAACGTAAGCTTGGAAAAAATTGAGTGATCATGAGCAATTGTGTTTTTGAGGAGATTTCAGTGGTGATTGTGATGGGCTTCACGCTACCTATAGCTTGTTCTTTTACTTCACTGATGATGATTGGGATATGGTCTAGTGTTGTTTTTTGAATGACTTGTGAAGCTTTTTTCCCAATGCCATAGATGAGGGAGCTATCCGTTATGTCTAAGGTCCATTTATCGTCTTTATCATCTAGGTGGACAATATTAATTGTTGTTGTGATACCTTCTTTGAAGGAGAGTAGGTTTTTTTGGTAATGGAAATTGTTTTGGTCCGAATTGACAATCAAAATGTTTGCGTTACTTACGGTACTAAATAGGGCCCCGATACAAAGAAATATGAAGATTCTTTTGAGGTTATCCAGGATGTTGTGGTGGTTTTTTTTCATAGGACTCCCAGTTGTCATAGCCAATAAATTCTAATAATTGTTTTCCTTGTTGGTTGCCATGCATGTGTCTTAAGATCTGGATACTGTCGATAATGAGATTAAAGTGGGAACGGTCGGAATATACGATGGGGTTACTTTCATAAATATTTTTGGGCAAGGCTATCAATTGTGATAGGTAGGACGGACTTAAGAGAGCGAATGTGCTCAAGGTCTCTTCAGAGACAACACAGGCATCTGCTTCATTGTTACCGACCATTAGGAGTGCGTCCAATTCTTTAGAGACAGTGGTTATATTTAGGGTGTTGGATATGGTTAATTGGTTTTCCATAGCAATTGTTGTGAGACGTTGTTTCCCAAGGGCGAGGGCCCCTGTTGTGGCGATTCTGAGGGGGGATAGTTGAGAGATGTCTACTATTCTTTTTTGTGTGACTAATATTTTTTTAGTTTGTCTGGTACCCTTTCGGTTTGCAATAAGGATAGGGGTTAACGTGGGGTTGCCCAATAGAGTTGTTGCATATATTCCTGATGTAATTAAAAGACTAGGTCTTTCTTTTAACGCGTCTATATTTAGATTTTTAGTACTAGTGAGGAACTGAATGGTGATATCTCCTTTTGGGCTAAAGTAACGGTTGGTTTCGTCTATAAAAAAGTCACGTTTTCCAGCGGATATTTCAGGAAGGAGGAATGTTAGTTGAACAACATTGGGTGTTTGGGCATTTAGGGTCGAGGGATAGAGGGCGCTTATGCATAGTAATCCTGTTATGATATAGCGTGTTAGATGTTTCATTATCATGGGCTTTATTTTAGACTATATATAATGCTGTTGCAAAATAGTTACTTAGATAGATGATGTATTGTGGTGTAGTAGCTTTACTCGACTGAACTTGTTCTAGGTCTATGTTTTATGACATTTATAGAGTTGGTGGACTATGTTAACGCATTTTTATTCACATTTTAGGAGAGAACGTGTTTTTGGGTATTTAGGCTTAATGGGTCTTTTTATATCTCTGGTTTTCTTGGTTCTTGGTTTGACAATGCCAATATTGGATATATCTGCAACCATGTCTTTTTTTGGGGTATCTAGGACTTTGTTTGAACAATCGCAAACTATATTAGAGTCTGTGGAAACCTTATATCGTTCTGGGAACAGTTGGCCTGCATTTCTTATCTTTTTGTTTAGCATTGTTTTCCCAATTTTAAAAAATGTGGTGGTTATAGGGCTTTATTTTTTGGATAATGTCACTTTGAGGGCGCGTTGTTTTGTCTGGGTAAAGGCGATTAGTAAATGGTCTATGGTGGATGTTTTTGTGGTTTCGATTTTTGTGGCTTATTTATCTGCATCGGCAACGGACCCTTTTTCTGCTGCTATAGGGGTTGGCTTTTATTATTTTTCTGCGTACTGTATCCTGTCGTTAGTGTCCATGTATGGTGTAGAAACCTATTTTTCATCCTGTTACCCTCCCGCCTCTCCTCTCTCTCGGCATTCTTGAGTGTAATGCGATTATCAAGTAATCTTATGCATACACAGCTTATTTAATTTATTGGGGAGGGCAACCTACGCATGTTGTTTTTCAACTTATTATAGATATAGGTAGGCGGCCATTGTTTTTACGTGCTTTTTTCCCAAAATTGTTGTAATTAAAAGAGAATAGGGTGATGCCCCTCGCCTTTCTAAACGGATTCCATTTTTAAACCGATCGACTCAACCTACTTTATTGGACTTATTACGGTAACTTGTGTTGACGGGATTCGCTTTTCCTTTAGGTGCTCGAGGCCTTTGTAACATCAATCAGTTAGATAGGTTGACACTTGATATGTTAAAGACACCATATCGTTCTAAACTAGCGAAGTTAATGTGTTTTGTTAAAAGTCCTTGGCTTAAGACCTATCAAATGGGGACTAATACAACAGGGGGATTCATGCGTTTAGGATTAAAGGAACAGGGTACTAATGATTCTATTATTGAGGATAACAAAGATGCTGATAATCTTATCAATTACAGAGAAAAAGAAACGTAATTAGTCACATGTCTCTCTGTTGTGAGTTGCTACAATAGGGCTTGGAATACTCATTACTATCGCTAACGGGTTTTATACTGTAAATAAATGCTTTGCAAAAATTGTATTTACCTTGTAAACTACTAAAATTGTCTTTGACCTCTCTGAGAACTCAATCTTGAGCTTTATGTGAGGTTTGAATAGCGATCTCTTTGGGATACATTGAGAGGGCAAATTTTTTATATATAGCATAGGGAATTGAGAAAGGTGTAGATTTTATGGCAAAATCCACGATGAATCGTTCAAAGTTTAAGATTCAACGTCGTTTAAAGGTTGAATTACCAGGGCTTGGTCGGCCAGGAGCTCTTGCAAAGCGGAACTATCCTCCGGGTATTCATGGGCAAAAACGGCAAAAGTTGTCCGATTATGCTATTCGTTTGTATGAAAAGCAAAAGGTTGTCTTTCATTATGGTTTAAGAGAAAAACAATTAAAACGTTTTGTTAGACGTGCTAAGCGGATTAGTCATGGTAGTTGGATTGAAGCCTTTGTCAGTTCCTTAGAGCGACGGTTAGATAATATTGTTTTTCGTATGGGATGGGCACGTAGTATGGCGGCAGCTCGACAAATGGTGTCCCATGGTCACGTTCGGGTTAATGGTAAGAAAGTTGATATTGCATCCTATATCGTATCTGTTGGTAGTGAAATTTCAATTTCTAAAGAGGCTTCTGAGTCAAAAGCAGTTCAGTATTCTAAGCAAAATATACGTTTAGAGTTACCAGCGTTTTTAAACCTAAAGGTTGTTGATGGTGCTGATGTTGGGGAGTTAGTCAGTGAGCCTGTGACAGGTGATATCCCATTTCCGGTGGAACTAAGGTTCCTTATTGAGCACTATTGGAAAGCTTAGTTCTTATTTAGATTCTTCGTTTTGTTTTAATAAAGGGACCACTCATTGTGGTCCCTTTTTAGTTTTTCTTCACGTTCTTAATTTCTTTTTTTAGAATGAGGTTCACATCCTATGGTTTAATTAAAGTGAAGATTCAATCCCAGCCTAGACTAGGTGTTAATACGTTGGTTCAAGATTTGTTGAAGAAACAAGGGCTAAGGGCTAGCTATGGTTTTTCGTGAAGGGGTTTTTATTCAAGCATACTTTAATACCTATGATTATTTGAATAAAGGGTTAGATTCAAATCCATCTTATTATTCTTATATTGTAACAAATGTTTCTGGAGGGGTAGGTGAGCTTTCTTCGTTTATTCCTGATAGTACACAATTATGCAGGCAAATCTTTATCAATATTCTCTATGGCAATTTTTCCGCCATGTCTTTTCTTTACCTGGGTCGAACTTTGCTTGTTTAGGTATAACTGTTTTACGAACATCGTTATCTATGATGATCACACATAATCTTTATGATATGTTCAAGATGACGGATTCGTTTTTTCTTTTGATCGTCTTGCACGTCTTTTTTTCTGTTTTTGTATTTTTAGTTGTTTTTTCAGGAGGGGATTTTCTTTAGTATTATTGTTATATTTTATCTGATCACATAACTGTCTTTTTGCTAAAAATCGGTTAATTTCTCGGCTTCTGCTTTTAGCACATTTCACAATGATTCCAGTTGGTTTATGTTTTAGTTGGACACAAGAGGATGTTTTGTTGATCTTTTGACCGCCTTTTCCAGATCCCTTCGTGAATTGTTCGACGAGTTCTGTTTGTTTTATGCCTAATTCTTTAAGATCATCGTCTAACTTTTTTAATTTCTTAGGTGTTATTGGATGGTTAGTCATAGTGACCTTTTTGTGTTGATTATCTAATAGCTCTATTTTAGCATCTTGATATGTTATAATATCATATATGACAAACCCAAAGATAATTAGTGAGCTATGTCCATGTAAGTCTAATGTTTCCTATCATGAGTGTTGTGGCATTTATATTGAAACTGGTATACCGGCACCTTCTGCCGAGAAACTTATGCGTTCTCGTTATACGGCTTATGCGACGGGTAAAATTGGGTATATAAAAGACACCATGAAGGGTAATGCATTAGCCTTTTTTGATGAGGATAGTGCCTTCTTATGGTCAGAACGCTCAACGTGGAAGGGGTTAAAGGTAATTAATGTCCAAGATAATATTGGCGTGGAGGGACATAGCTATGTGGAATTTGTTGCATGCTATGTTTTGAATGGTAAGGAACGTCAATTACATGAGATTAGCCAATTTCAAATTGAAGATGGTGTTTGGTATTATCTAGATGGAAAGCCTGGTAAGACGAGGGACTATGTTTACAATAACCTTAAATGGGAGTCTAAATAATCTTTCAAGCAGCTATTCGTCGTTTGTTATAGTACTGTTTTATGTGTTAAATCCTTCCCTAAGATCAGTTTATGCAACAACTGGGTAGAATCTGTCGTGCTTTTTGGTTAGCCTTTTGTGATCAGTTCCCTCTATATTTTGGGTATAGAGCGGCAGCTTTATCTTTTTATACGCTGGTTTCTTTAATTCCAGTCTTTATTGTAGTAACGACGGTTTTTACTTTTTTCCCTATAGATAGTCCTGTGTTTAATGAGTTAGCTGTACGTATTATGCCAAATATCCCATTAGATCTTCATGTATTAATGTCAAAAATTAACAATATTTTGAAACAGAAGCGTAATTTCTATGGTGTTATTAGTTTTTTTGTAGCCTACTTCTTTGCATCTCGTTTATTTTTAGCGTTACACCGAACATTGCGTGTTGTTGTTGGTAAACCTGGGGTTGTGAGTGAGCATATTATAGTTCAAGTATTAGCCATGCCTATTTTTATTTTCATTTTATTTTTAGTTTACTTTGGTGGCGGCGGCCTTGGATTTATTTTGGAGGGAGTTTCTTATTTTCATAAGGATTATTTTCAATTGTCCTTTACATTGTTTAGTGCGATTATTAATATTGCCAATATTATTACATTTATTACCTTTTTTTCTCTTGTAGCATTTATTTACCATTTTCTAGTCCCGAGAGATAGTCGGGATCTGTGGAATACTGTGATTGTGACGATGGTTATTAGTACGATTTTTACGCTTCAAAAAAATATATTTGGATGGGTATTCTTTTGGATGTCACGTATAAATCCAATTTATGGCGCCTTTGGCGGTGTTTTTGGTTTTTTAGTATGGCTATTTGTTTCTTACTTAATTATTTTAATTGGAGCGCGAATGATTTATTATTTAGATGTGTCGTTGAATTAGAGGGGGGGTCTTTTTTTTATATAACAGTCAATTCCTTTTTCTTTTAATTGTTTAGATGCTTCTTTTGCTGATATGTAATCAGAATGTGAGCTTGTTTCAATGTAGTGGTAATCGCCATTTGGGTCTGACCATATTATGGCGTTAAAACCCTTATGCTTGAGTGAGGTTATTGCTTTTTGAGCATTTTCTTTCATAAGAAAGGCTCCTGCCACAACTTTAAATGGGAGTTCTTGTCGGGCTGTTGGAGTTGGTGTTTGTGACATATTTGTTATTGTTGTTTGGGGGATTGTTTTTTGGGGGGATGTTGGAGTAGGTTTCTCATTCTTTTCTTTATTAACTTTTGCTTGATATGGATTTAAAGGAACGTTCTTTTTAGATGCACTCTTGTGAGCAGGGGTGCTTTTTTTTGTGCTTTTCTGAATTAGGGGTTTACCATTTAATGGTTTTATTTTAGGAAGAGGCTTTTGTTTATTATTTGTTTTTTCTGGGAGTTTTATTTTAAGTTTCTTTTTAGAGGTTGTACGTGACTTATGATTTGTTTTATCTTTAGATTTATCCATCTTTTTGAGTAATCGTGGATTGGATTTCTTTTTCTTGACTTTGCCTCGTTTCTTGAGCTTTTCTTTTAATTGAGATTCAAACTTTAGTTTGTCTTGCATTGTTTTTTGTCTCCAAAACAAGAGATCAAAGGTTAATACGGCTGCTTCTGCACGTGAAATAATGCTATTAGGGCTTAAGCTTTTGTATGGAGTGTTTGGTATTCCAAAGGCATTAATAAAAATCTTTATAAATCGGATATCTTTCATAGGGAGTAATTCACCTGCACTAAACTTAGTAAGATCAACGTAATTTTTGTCTGATGCGCCGAGATGAAATAGACAGCGTCCGATTGCGCCCATAAACTCAGCTCGAGTTAAGGTTTTGTCAGGTTCAAAGTAGTGTTGAGTTTCTGTTTCTTTGGTTGTGTTGTAATAAATAACTTTTGCAAAATGAGAGGGTTCGTTAAGGTTAAAAATAGTTTCTATTTTATCTTTATTATCTAGTAATATAATTTTACTGATATGTTCTTTGGTTTCAAAGTTATCTTTACGTACGACTTGTTCTTTAACACGTGTTACAGCAACAGCTTTTTTATCAGCGAATAGTCCCATCGATAAGGCCTCACTTACAAGGGATTGATATTTTGAGCTTGAAGGCAAATCATAAAAGTGGATGTCAGGATTTCTTTTTATATTGATGGGAGGCGCATAGGTTTGTTTTAATCGTACCTTTTGTGATTTTTCGCCAACGAGGATGTGCCCGTCATAGATCTTTGTTGTGATATAGTAGAGACCGTCTGGTACTGCTGAGTTTTCATAGTTTCGTTTATCCCAGACAATATTAAGTGTTTTTTTTCCTTTGATGGTATGTCCTTTTAATAGGATGCGTTGGAGATCTTTGTATTCATTTTCTACTTGAACATAAATGGTATAAAGTGTATTTTCATTATCTGGTAATTCAATTTCAATATATAGGGGATCTGTTTTTTCGGTTAGGATAGGATTTAGACTTGTAGTATAAACAAGTAGATGGGTTGCATCTATTTTTGTTAGGCTGTCTGTTGGTCTGAAGAAGTGACCTTTTATTGGTGAAAGAATGGGGGCTTCATTTGTATCAAGGATTCCAAAGCCTGATAATTCTGATATTTTCTTTTCTCCCCATATACCCCTCAAATCCACATAATTTCGTTTTTGAAAGGTGTATACCTTATTGTTTTCTGATAACGATATTTCTGGATTAGTGGTGGGTTTGGGGCTGTTTGTACTCAGAGTTACATCAATGTCTTTATCGGTTTGGCGTTGTGCATAGGATGTATTTGTTAATACTAGAAGACAGAAAAGGGATAGCCATTTTAACCGCATAAAAGTCATGGTGTTTATTACTCGGTTGATGAGTATTTTGTTATTTAAATAGCGATATAATGTTAACAAAAGCGCTTCAATTTGCCTTTTCCTTAATGTTCCTATATTTGTGGAATAAAGCTTACTCTATTGTAACACATAGTTTGTTGTTTTTTGGAGTCATTTAGTGGTTGATATGTTGTTATTATCTTGATCGATTAAGTAGACTCTTATTGTTTATTTTTGATAGATTAGTAACTTATAAACCCAATTAACTTTTTCTTATTTAGTTTGTTTAATAGTTGGACAGCCTTATCCCATTCAGGTGTTAGTAATAATTCAACATAATAGGTTGTTCTATTTTCTTCAATCGTTTTATAGATAGATGGACTGAATTTTTCTTTTTCAAGTTTTTTCTGTAAATTTATTGCATTCTCTTCATTTTGGTACTTTCCTACATATACGGTGTATAGTTTTTCTTGAATATAAGCACCTATATCTTTTTCTTCTAAGGATTCGATTAATTTATTGGCATTTTCTTTGTTAGTAAATGTACCTAGGTGTATATGGTAGACCCACTCGAAATCTACTTTTTGAGGTTTAATTGAACTTATGATATCGATCGTGTTTAGTAGGTCACTAATTTCAGTAGCCTCTGTATAGGTGTCTACGGTTCCTATGGTGACAACATAGTTTTCTTCAGACAATAGTGCTTTTTTGTGTATAGATGTCTTAAGTTTCAGCTGTTTTAGTATCTTTTCATAGCTATCGATTTGGTTGCTCGTATTGAAGTAACGGTTATCTTTTATGTTAAATTGCATATTAGGGGTCTTGTTTATGTGTCGTACTTGGTAGTTTCTAGCGTTTATTTTTGATGTAGTTGCATTGTAGATAATTTTGTAATTTCCATTTGCTATATGTTTTGGGTTTGGCCATATATTTTGTACCTTTTTTACTGGAAGAGGCTTTTCTTCTTTTTTAATGACTTTCTTTTTCTCCTTCTTTTTAAAGATAGGAATTTCTAGTTCTCCTAATTTAATAAGTTTCTTTTGGGGGCCTGTTAAATCTATTTTAATCGGCTTGTCTGGGTAGTTATTGAGTGTAAGCTTATATACTTTTCCCTTTTCAAGTTGTATTTGTACCTTACCTTCATTATTTGTAAAAAATGTTTCTGAGTAATCTTTACTGGCTATTTCTCCGAGTTGAAGACTTAGAGGATTTTTGTCTGGGTCTACTAAATGAGCAAGTATGATAGCAAATGTCTTTTGTCCTAAGCCGTATGAGTATCCTCGTCCGAATTCGGGCGTAAAGGAAATATTTGCAGCTTGCAATCGTGCGCCATCTGGGACACTTTTTGAGGTGAACTGGAACGTATTTTGTGAAAATGGTGTTAGATCTCCAATTGAAACACCTCCCATTGAATCAATGAATGCTGTGTTGTTGATTTTTATAATACCGCCTTTCATAATCTTATTTGGGTATGCAATTAAAAAGGATGATTGTGAAATAGGTTTTCCAAAAGCAATGTTTCCATCAGCCCAAGAGAGCCCTGTTTCGTAGCTAATATTTTGAAATAGGTTTGTTGTATTTCGTTTAGTTGAGGTTGTTTTTGAAATACCGTAAAAAAGATCGCCTCTATAGTGCCCCATTTTAGAATTTAGAGCTAAACGGCTTAGGTCACCTTTTAGGTCATATTCTAGTTCATTTCTGGAATATCCAAGTGTTTTGATTATTTTAAACGAATTACCACCTGGTGAATAATTCATAAAGATCGGAAGATGTTCGCGTTCAAAAATGCTTAATACACTTGAATTTCCAAAACTTACACTTTTTGTTTGTGTAGAATAGCGTATAGACCCATTAATGGCAGGATCAGGAATGGCGTAACTAAACCCAAACTCCATATTAAGGCCACTATTCCTAAAATGTGACGCTCGATATGTTAGTGTTAAGCCTAAGGATGTGTTTTTGCTGAGTTTATATCCTGAATTAATATTAATGAGAGGACTTACCCTTTTGATAAAAGGTTCTGTTAAGAGGATGAGTTGTGTTGTGAATCTAAAGGGCTTTGTAATGACGATATGTGCACTAAGATCGATTGCGAATTTGGTGGTTTCGAAGTCAGTGAATGCCGGGTTATATTCAAAATCCCAATAGTTGCCCGTTCGTGCTTCTATTGTTAGTGTAATACTGTCTGAATCATTTTGTTTTGTTCTTTTTTTTGTATAACTT
>CAZIOF010000138.1:0-6938 GCA_964540745.1 uncultured Candidatus Marinamargulisbacteria bacterium | reverse complement strand
GCAAAAACCTCTAGCCAATCGTGTATTGTTTTAGAAGTTGTTGATGCTAAATATTTTTTTATCATGTCTATCTCAACTCTTTAAATATAAAAAAATAATAATCTGTATTATATAGGTCGACTAGTTATGCCATGAAAAAGGTTTGAATGCAACTAAAAGGTGCTCACTATAGTTACCTTGGCTTGGGATATGGGTTAAAGGCCTAAGAATCTAAGAAAAAGGTGGGGCTGGAAGGGGTGAAATAGTGAAAGACCCGTCTCATAAACTGTGGTTTATAAGATGTGAAAACACATGACCATGGCGATATAATAATTAGCTTTATTAAGTGTTGTTTGACTATCTATTTTTATCCTTCGGACCAGGTGGTTTCTAGTTCATCTATAAATTCAAGGAAATGTTGGCCGTGGAGCTGTTGTGGGGTCTCTCCCCATCTGTTTGTGGCATAATAATCTGCACCACTGTTCAAGAGTGCTGTGATGGATTCGTTATTTAAGGCAAACCTAGGTGTAACACTGTTACCCATCGCGAGATGAAGAGGTGTGTTCTTGTCTGTATCGCTAATAGTTACATCTGCACCATTGCTTAGGAGTATTTCGATAATACTTGTATGTGCCATATGAGCGGCAATATGTAGAGCTGTTTGTCCGTTACAGGGAGAGGTGTTTAATATACAATTTATATCTGCTTTGGCGTTTAGAATAGCCTGTAGAAGAGTTGTGTTGCAGTATAGTGAGGCTAAATGAAGTGGTGTATAATCATCTTTTTCTGCAAATATGAGTATTGGATTTTCTGTGAGTAGTTTTATGGTACGAGGATTTTGTTGATCATTATGTTCTTCGGGCGGTTCTTGAAGGTCCTCGAACAGGTCTATGCTGTTTGTATTATGAAGCCTCTTGATGTAGGTTTGAATATATTGATTAAGAGTCTCTTTTTTAAGTGGGGACTTTTCTAGTAAATTTACAGCATATAGCGTTAGATAGGTCTGTTCTCTGGAGGGTGTGTTTAAGCCATTATATAATGCAACAAGTTTTTTTTGTTGTTCTAAAGTGATGTCTTTTGGGTGTTCTATAAGTGTTGTATAGGCGTCATAATAGTATTGGTATTGTTCGTGAGCTTTTTTAAAATAAGGTTCTTTTTTTGATATATCGATTGCTATAGATAATGCACATGCCTTTTTTTTATTGTGGAGATAAAAAATGTGGAAGAGTTGGAATTCCCCAACTAAAGGGAACGCCATTTTAGGTTGTAGGCACCGTTCTACAATATGATTTAAGGGTAAATCACGCCATAATTGACAGGTTTCCCTTAAAATAAGAACCTCTCTATATGGGAGATTTTTAAAAATGCTAGGCGCAATATCAGGATTGGTGAGGATAGATACTGTTGAGGTAAGAGCAGGCATGTGTTTATGGCGTTTATGTTTGTTTGTGGCGGTTGATAATATCTTTTTCATGGTTAATTCCCTCATTGAACTGATGCAGGTATAGTTCTAATCTGTTTTGTCATCCTATCTGTCTTAAAACATTAAAAGGCCAACAGATAATGACTGGCTATATCGTCTTTTAATTATTTTCGTAAATTATAAAAATATATTTCAAGAATAATCATGGGTATTTTGTAATAAAAGAAGATGGTTTTTTTTCTGTATGATATTTGTTTGAGCTAATTGTCTAAATTTGAATATACAAGGGGTGGGTTTGGTGTGTTGAGAATGGTGTTTATGAGATTAGAAATGAGTTCAGATATTCATAACAGAAGAACGAACAAAGTGTTTGTTTAGGTTTTTCGTCTACTTCTTGAAGTATGACTGCTGAAGGCCAGTGATGGGCGTTTATTGCTAATTGTAGTGCAGTCTCGCCAAGTTTAGTTTGAGCGTGAGGATCGGCTCCAGCTTGTAGGAGTGCTTCTATTATATTTTCATGCCCATCTTCTGCTGCTAGGTGAAGTGGTGTGTTTCCATATTGATCTCTAGCCATGACATCAGCCTTTGCTTCTATGAGGCTATTAGTTATAGATATATGCCCTTTTTTTGCGGCTTTATGTAGTGCTGTCTCTCCTATATAGTTACCTCCTGTGAGTGCAGTGCTTATATTGGCACCAGCGTGTAGAAGTATTTTTACAGTATCTACTTTTCCTTTAGATACCGCTTGAAATAGTGGTGTGCTTCCCATAAGATTGGTTTCATTAACCTTAGCATTAGCTTTTATTAGTGCTTGTGTTACCTTGGTGTTTTCCACGTTTGCTATGGCAGCAGAATGAAGGGCTGTTCCTTTGTTAGAGTTAAAGTGAACATCTGCTCCCATATGCATAAACATGTTTAAAATTTGCATATGTCCGCGATATGCCGCCAAATGCAGTGGGGTGCAGTTTATTTCATCTTTAGAAAGGATTAGGATTGGATTTTCAATTAGCATATCTATGACCTTCTGAACATGGTCTTCTTCGTCTTTCTTCTCGGTTTTAGGGGGTTCATTAATCAGGATGAATAGGGCTGTTTTTTTTTGGGAAATCTGCGTATCTATATATTTATGAATATCTTCAAGAAAGGTCTTAAACTTACTGGTATAGGTATATCCAATTAGAAAGAATAAATGATATTGTCTAATAATTGTTTGCTGTTCAAGAGCGGGTATCTGCTTATCAACGGTGTCTGATATGCTGAAGGGCTCAAATTGACGTTGTAGTTCATGTTTATCTGAAGGCGAAAGGGGCTCTACTTTACTTCTACTTACATATAGGCATTGTTCCTGATGATCATAGGGTTGGTGTCTTGTTAATGCTTGTGACAATAAAGGAACTAAAATCTTAATGTCATGTAGAGAAGTACAGGAGCTAAGTAGGTTGCTAATCGAACCAGATTTGGAAACATATAGAATCTTTAGTAGTAGATCGATGTCATTAAGAGGATGTCTACTTTGTAAGGCAAATAATTTTTTTTTCATGATATCCTTCACGTTTAAACTTGCTATATTCTTTTCGGTTTATTATTAAATAAATTTCATCTATTTAGTGAGTCTTATTTTGTAATAATATGTCTGCCTGTTTTATCACGCATAGTTAGCTTGTTATTGAGTCTGCGTTATGGCACAAATCTAGGTTGAATGGGCTTTAAAAGTGTCTCATAAACCATAGTTTATGGAATCCCTAAACAGTCAAACATGTCATTCACTGTCTGTGTGATACAAGGCGTGTTGTTTTGACAGAACTAAAATAAATAAACCTTAATTATGCTTAAAGATTATTTATTTCGGTATCTTGAGTGTTGCTGAGGTGGGCATAAGTTGAACATAAGGTATAGATAGAGAAAAGAAAGCCTACGATAATAGCAATTTTTTTGGTATCAGAGGTTTTATTTGTAGCTTTTTTGAGTGGTTCTGGGATAGGTAAAGGCATCCTCTTTTTAAGAGGTTCTGGAACAGGTAAAGGCGCGCTTCTTTTAGTCAATTGTAAAGGTGTATTGTCATTGGAAGTTTGTACAGTCGCCCCAGCTTCTTGGAGTGCGGTTGCTATGGTTGAGTGCCCGTAATATCTTGCCCAACATAGTGGCGTATCGCCTACGTTATTCTTAGTATTCAATACCTTTTCTAAGGTTTTTTGGTCTAGTGTTGTGATGTGTTTTATGAGTGAGTCTACAATGTCAATATTAATCCTGGCTGGTCCCCATCTAGTTATTTTATGAAGGGGGGTGTTTCCATAGTTATCGGTAGCTCCCACATCTGACCCGGCTTCTATAAGAGCCTCTGTTACGGCCCTATTGGTAGCAATATGCAGTGGGATGTCTCCTCTTTTATTATTAGCATTTACCTTGGCTCCGTTGGCTAGGAGTAATGCTGTTACATTTGGACATCCGGAATATGCCGCATTATGTAGAGGGGTCTGGCCCCATTTGTTTTTAACATGCACCAGATACTTGTTTTTTAGGATTTCTTGCACTAGGTCTAAGTCTCCGTTATATACAGCCCAATGCAGTGGGGTGGAGCCATTTTCATCCTTCGTAAATAGTAGGAGCGGATATTGGATGATCATCATTCTAATATGTTGTGCATGAGTGACGTAATCCACTTTATGTTCTGGCTTTTCTCGTAGTTCTTCGAATAGCTTTATCTTTAATGGCTTTATAATAGTTGTATAATAGTTAGATAAAGACATCTTCCAGTCTAAACATGCTTGGGAGGTATCTAGTGCTAATTTTTTTTTTTTAATAATATTCATTTGCAATCCTTAAATATCTATGAAAATAATAACTAATATTGTATCAGTTGAATATATGTCCCATAAGAATAGTTAAGGTGTACGTAACATGTCGGATACCTGAGACTTAAAAAGTCCTGAGCCGATAGTAACTATCGTGGGGTGACCTTCTGAGTGTGTTGTGGTTGTGGTGTTTTGCATAAACATGATGGTGTAAACATCGTTCTGTTCCTAAGTAGTTGTGTGTAAATGGTTGAAAGGCTAGGCTTGCGATTAATCGGTTAATGTTCGGTTGGGATGTTTTTCGGGAAATGGTTGTTTAGAAGGCTATCTTTAACATGGGTTTCAACTTGTGTTGAACGGGCTGTGTCTTTTGTTTGTTCTTGGAGTTCTTGTTTGAAGTCGTCATAACGAAAAGATAAGTGCCTGTATTGAGCGTGATAGTTCAGTTGGAGTGGTTTGGGTTGGTGCCTCTTTGTATTGCTGGATATAGGTCTCTAAACAAGGCTTTATTAACGGTGTTATTCGGGCATCTATTTTTCTTCTTAAATTTCTTATTATATTTGTTGTAACGTTTAATATATGAGGGGTATCCTTGTATGATTTCGGAAAGTTGTCAATGGTTGCTTTTTTCAAATCGGCCTGTAACTGAATAAGGGTTCCTAGATTGGGGGTCGGTTTTTTGGTTTCGTCTAAAAAATCGTGATGGATTTGCTGTCATCTCTCAGTTATAGTGGTTTTCTGTATCTGACTTTGGGGGTGGTTATATCTGAAACATAATAATCGTGACAACATGTTAATTTTCCTAAGTTGCGCTTATTTTAATAGTTGTCGTTTAGGGAGTTATTTTGTTTCATGACTTATTTTTATCTAAATAAGTCATGCTGAATGACTGTTTGATGCGTTGTGTTAACACATTTTTTCGAAAAAATATTTCAAAATTCAAAAAAATGATTTACAATGAATCCCGTTCAATAATTTATGGTGGACGTAGCTCAGTTGGTAGAGCCCCTGATTGTGGTTCAGGTTGTCGAGGGTTCAAGTCCCTTCGTTCACCCCATTTATTTGACGGTAATAGGTTTTACCCCCTTTTTAATTTAGGAATGCGTTATGGCGTCACCTCTCTTTATGGTATTGGTAGCTCTTCAAGTACTTGTCTTGCTTGCTGTTGTTGTGTTGATGCGTCGATCGGGTTCTGACCATTTCTTTCGATCTATTGAAGTGACGTTGGAGGGGCTTCAGCGTTCTCAGGAACAATTAGCGACGTCTTTTAATCGTCAGCTGGATGACATTAAAGACGTTATCCAGAAACAAAATAGTCAGAATCGGCAAGAGATTCAAAAAAATATATTAGGCTTTAATGAGTCCATTTTGAGCCGAATGACGGAGATAGCCTCTCTTCAAAAGCAACAGTTAGATACCTTTTCTAAGCAATTGACTACATTAACTGCCTCTAATGAGAAGTGCCTTACTCAGGTTCGAGAAGCGCTAGAGAAGCGTTTAGGGTTACTTCAAGAGGATAATAATAAAAAATTAGAGCAGATGAGGGCGACTGTTGATGAAAAATTACAGTCTACCCTGGAAAAACGCTTAGGGGAGTCCTTTAAAGTGGTAAGTGATCGTTTGGAAGTGGTGCATAAAGGCTTGGGTGAAATGCAGGTCTTAGCGGCCGGAGTGGGTGATTTGAAACGGGTGTTAACCAATGTTAAGACACGTGGGATTTGGGGTGAAATTCAGTTGGCTAATCTCTTGGAGCAGGTCTTGAGTCCCGATCAGTATGCTGAAAACGTAGCGACACGACCTAACAGTAATGATAGAGTGGAATTTGCTATTCGGTTACCGGGTCAAAAGGGTGATAAAAAGAATGTTGTGTGGCTTCCTATTGATGCTAAATTCCCTCAGGATTGTTTTCAACGGCTTTTGGAGGCTCAAGAATCGGCAGATGTTGTGTTAGTCGAAGAGGCGACCAAGATATTGGTTAATCAAATTAAACATGAAGCAAAGACCATTTCTGAGAAATATATCGAGCCGCCCCATACCACGGACTTTGGTATTCTGTTTTTGCCTGTGGAGGGTCTTTATTCTGAAGTGATTCGTCAGCCAGGGCTCATGGCGTTTTTGCAAGACCGCTATCGGATTGTGATTTCTGGACCTACTACCTTGGCGGCCTTACTTAATAGTTTACAAATGGGGTTTCGTACACTAGCTATTGAAAAAAGGTCTAGTGAAGTTTGGACTTTACTAGGGAAAGTGAAGTCAGAGTTTGGTAAATTTGGCGATATTTTAGAAAAGACCCATAAGAAGATACAGGAAGCCGGTAATAATTTGGATTTGGCAGCCCGAAAAACACGAACCATTGAACGGAATTTAGGGAAAGTAGAATCCTTACCTGTTGGCCAAGACGATACCCTTAATTTAGGTGAATTAGAGGTTCCTGAACCCCAGTTGTTTAGTGGTGCCTGACTTGACCCTTTATAATGGGTTCGGTATTGTGTTCAGGTAATGAATTAGGAGGAAACTATCGTGAGTGACTTTGGACGTTTAATTACTGCAATGATAACCCCGTTTACGGCGGATAATGACGTGGACTATGACGAAGCTATACGTTTAGCTCAGTATTTAGTTGATCATGGGACAGATACTATACTTTTAGCCGGAACTACTGGTGAATCGCCTACCCTTAGCCATGATGAAGAAAACCAACTCTTTAATCGTATCCGGTCCCATTTTAATGGTTCTGTGAAGGT
>CAZIOF010000137.1:0-19473 GCA_964540745.1 uncultured Candidatus Marinamargulisbacteria bacterium | reverse complement strand
GTTTTCTATTAGGTTTGTCTTGTATTGAGATAATAGTTTTTGTATTTGTTTTCTTAATTGTTGATAGGTTGTTGTTGTATATGGCCCTTTCATTATTTGAACGCCTTTCATGGTACCGAATTTAACTAATAATTGTTTGATAGCTCTTATTACGGCTTCTTTTTTAAGGTGATGTTGTGCTTGTGTTCTGAATAGCTTTAGGCTCTTTAGTTTTGCTTTTAGTTGTTTTCTAGTGATCTTCATAAGGATGTGTTTATGTCGTTTATTTAACATTAAGTCCCATGTTTTAGCTGTTTGTGTTTTTTGTAATGTTTTCAAGACGATCATGGTTTGTTTATGACCGTAAAGAAAGGCTAAATCTATGGGCATTTTATCGCTATTATTGTGTCTTTGGATATGGTGTGTTTGTTTGGCAAGTGTTTTTAGTATGGTGATACGTCCATACCTTGCGGCGATATGGAAGGGTGTATTTCCTTCATTATTTTTTCTATTGATTTGGGTTCTATATTTAAGTAATACTTTTATTATGCCGTTATGTCCGTACTGTGTTGCAATATGTAGAGGGGTATTACGTTGATTATTTTGTCGATGTCGTTTTGCACCCGCTTTTATAAGTAGCTGGACTACTTTCGGTTCTTTTTGAGTACAAGCTAAATGGAGAGGACTATTCCCATCATGGTCTTTAATAGTGATTGTTGCCTGGGCTTTTTTAAGGAGCTTTATGATGCTTACATGCCCGTGTAGACAGGCAAAATGAAGGGCTGTTTTACCTTCATTATCCGTGGCATTGATATTGGCTCCAGCACTAATGAGGTCCCGTATCAATCCTGTGTGGCCATTAATGGCGGCCCAATGGAGGGGAGTTCGGTTTTTTGGATCTGTTATTGTTACAATCTGGGGGGCTTTTTTAATAATTTGGCTCACTTGTTTACGTTGTCTTCTATTTAGATGACTTTTTGAAATAAGCGCCACTATATCGACTAGGTCTTTTTGAATGTCTATAGCGCTAGTTGTTGTACTTAGTAATAGATTATTGTTGTTTTTTTTGTTAGTTGTTATCGACTTTTTTTGATTAAGCGCTATTTGTTTCTTCATGATGAGCTCTTTCTGTTTTTTGTTCTATGCATAATATTAATAACAACTATTATATAATCTGAGTATTATCTCATGATAATTCTTGAAATTCAAGTAAAATATATCTTTGATATAAGTATCTGATATATATCGAATAGGCCTTCTTGAGTGTCTACTGGGTTAGTTGTAGTCTTATTGTCTCTCTTTATTCCAGATATCTGGAGAAAGCTTCTATTGAATACTATCTGTTTATGCTGCTTGACTGTCATAGCGGGGAATATTGAAATTTAATGATTAAAAAATAAATTATAAAAAATAATAATTAAAATACAGTTAAAGTTGTTGGTTTTAAAAGGGTTGGAATGATAGGTTCTTTTTTTGAAATATAGAGGGCTGTACTATTCTTACTAGTGGGCATATTGCTGATACTCTAATTCTATAATACCGTTTTTGTTAGTGGGAAGTACTAGTTGACTACTTATCGTATAGTCATATTTACCCAACTGATAAATTCAGTGAGTTGGAAAACATCGATATGTTTATGTCTATTATTTGAATTGGTATATCGTTTTTCTTTTACAGCCGTTTTTAGCCACTGGATAGCGCCTTCTTTCCAACCTTTACCATCAATGATAAGGATAATATGATCTTCAGGCATATTTTCGATACAATTTAGATAGAGATAAGGAAGTTTTTCGTCGACGGATCCACTGACTTGTTGCCACTTACATTCGATTCGTGTGTCTAAGTGATAGCGTTTGGATTTGACGATAAATTCGGTATGGCCAGGATGGTTATAAATAGATTCAAAAGGACAACGTGTTAATAGGATATTTTCAGTTGTTAAGAGGGCGCCGTTTTTCCAGTCTCTGTAGGGGAGTATTGTAAATCCTCGTTGAATGAGAACTTCCTTTACAGTTGTTTCTAGTAAATTTCCATGTCGATTGGCGAGGATTCCTGAACGTGTTTCTGTCATAGATATATTATAAAGAAAAAGAGTATGCTTTTGAAAGGCTAATACGGGGCTTTTGTTATGTTAGATTATTAATGGGAGTCTACTTACTGTAGAAAATAAAGCGAAGATGATACTAAATGTCAAGGCTTCTATTGTTAGACTCGACTAAATTTCCATGCCAATTGATGGCAAAGTGGTTCATTAAAATGAAGGAAACCTCCGATTATTGGATATGTTTTTAATGACCATTTTGGGTTGAAATATAATGCCCATGTTAATATGCTCACCGTTATGATGATTAATAGAGTGATATCCATGGTGTAGGTAAAGAGAACACTTACTACGTAGTGGATTATAAATACAGTAATAAAATAATATTGAGTGATCCTGTTAGTATCATTGAGTATAGGACTTTTGAGACCATCTTTGAAATTTATCTAGTTATTTGAGATATAGATGGATAGTGTCGAGTAGGCATATTTTATAGAAAAATGATTCGGTAGACTAATTAATCGTTTTTGGTAATAGACTTAAAGGGAAATAACATGACCTGGTTCCCAGTAGTAGTATTATAGGTAGCGCGGATAGAATTTTTAGGGGGATATTTTTTTGTGTTATTTCTTTATGGGCTTAAAACAGAAAAATTAATCATAGTTTTTGATAATGACTTCTTTGATAGGGCCTCGACCATCTCCATTAGAATTGATGAAACGAGGAACCTCTATTTCTTTAATATTGTAGGATTTGTATGTCTTTAGAATAAACGGGGTATATGAATTTGAGCACATGAAAAAGCCCCCTTTTTTATGGATAGCGTCGCAGAGGTTCTTTAGGTTTATTTGGTCTATTTCAGTAAACCCTTCTTTTGTGTAATGGGTAAAATTTGCTGTTTTTGAAATAGGGACATATGGAGGGTCTAAATAGACAAAGTCATTTTTACCTACCATTATTTCAATATCGGTGAAAGGTTTTACTGAAAGGTGTGCATTTTTGAGTGCCTTCTGACACGTTTTTAAGGTCTCTTCTTGGACGATATTTGGTTTTTTATAATAACCAAAGGGCGTATTGAACTGTCCATTGGTATTGACTCTGTAAAGACCGTTATAACAGGTTTTATTTAGGTACAGGAATCGACTTGCTTTTTCTAGATCTGGTATTGTACTAAAGTTTGGGTTTCTGTCTTGTTTTCGTATTTCATAATAGTATTCTTTTGTATTTTTATGTGTTTTGAGATGCTTGATAAGTTGATCTGCGTGATTGTGAATACATGTGTAAACGCGAATTAGATCTGCATTGGTATCTGAAAGAAAGGCATCTTTGGGTTGGTGTTTAAAAAAAAGAGCACCTCCCCCTAAGAATGGTTCAAAGTAGCGGTTATATGAGGTAGGTAAGTGGGCTTCTAGGATTGAGGCGATCTGTCGTTTTCCACCTGCCCATTTTAGACATGGTTTACAGCTGTTTTTAGGCATTCTGTCATTCTAACATATTCAGTCGTGTCTTATGAGTTTCTAGTTAGTTTAATAGATTAGGTTTTTTCGCTACCTCGTGCCATGAGGATTTTTCCGGTTCTTACAATTTCAAGAATTCCATATTTTGAGAGCATGCTAATGAAGGCATCTAATTTATCTGTTTTTCCTGTTGATCGAATAATGAGTGATTTTTCGGTAAAATCTACCGTATCACACTTAAAATGATTGGTTAGTTGTAGGACTTCATTTCGTGTTGCATTGTTGATTTTGACCTTAATTAAGGATAATTCGATTTCGATAGCATCTTCAGGAGGGTGTTCACTTGCGTGAAGAACATCAACTAATTTGTTTACCTGTTTGATAATTTGTTCCAGGACTTTGGGTTCCCCTATTGCCGTAATAGTCATTCTTGAAAAACGTCCATCTAGGGCAGGTGAGACGACCAATGACTCGATGTTAAACCCTCTTCTTGAAAAGACTAGTGCTATTCTTACAAGTACACCAGGTTTATTACTCACTAAAATACTAATAGTATGTATCGCGCTGTTTTTTTCTTTTTCTAAGGTGATTGCATGTTCCATTGTTTAGGTACTCCCTTGTGGTTTTTCCATTTTTGTTTTGGGGGCTTCAATAATAATGTCATCAGAAGACCCTCCTGCGGGAATCATAGGAAAGACATTGTCTTCTTTAACGACTTCGGCATGGATGATACAAGGACCCTCATTATAGGCTATCGCTTCTTTTAATACCTTTTTTATTTCGGCAGGGCGTTTAATGTTAAAGCCTTTCATTCCATAGGCTTTTGCAATTTTGACAAAATCAGGGTTTCCTTTTAGATCAACGCCACTTAATCGATTATCATAGAATAGTCCTTGCCATTGTCTAACCATTCCCAAGTATTTATTATCAATAATAAGTATTTTGATAGGGAGTTTATGGATCACCGCCGTTGATAATTCTGGCATGGTCATTTGAAATCCACCATCACCTACGACTGTAATAATAAGGTCTTTTTTTCTTCCAAATTGTGCCCCAATAGCTGAAGGAAGTCCGTAGCCCATGGTGCCTGCCCCTCCTGAGGATATCCAATTACAAGGTTTGTGGCTTAAATAGTACTGGGCTGCCCACATTTGGTGTTGGCCCACATCAGTTGTTACACAGGCCTTTCCTTCTGTTATTTTATATAATTCATCCAGCACATGAGCGGCTTTTAAACCGCCTTTCTTTTTGTATTTTAAAGGGTATTTTCGTTTCCATTGTTTGATGTCTTGAAGCCATGATTTTGTATTTAGTTCGGAGATTAGTGGAAGTAATTCTTTCAGAACTTCTTTGGCATCTCCAACAACGCTTCCATGTGGGACGACAACCTTATTAATTTCTGCAGGGTCAATATCAATATGAAGTTTTATGGCGTTTGGACAGAATCGTTCAATTTTTCCAGGCGTGATTCGATCATCCCAACGACATCCTATAGAAAAAATAAGGTCACAATTTGATACGGCCTTACTTGCATATGCGGTACCGTGCATTCCTAGCATCCCCACGGCTAGCTCATGATTTTCAGGAAATGCACCTTTCCCTAAAAGGGTTGTTGTTACAGGTGCTTTTAATATTTTTGCGAGTGCAAGAACTTCTTTTTCTGCTCGTGAATAAATGCACCCCTGTCCAATGAGTAACAACGGTTTTTTTGATTGTTTTAATAATGCTGCGAGTTCTTTAATATCTTTTTTTGATGCTTTTGGGTTTGGTTTATAACCTGGTAAATCAATATCAGGGTCAAGCGTTTCAGTGAAGGGTTGTTTTTCGGTAACATCTTTTGGTAGGTCTAATAACACGGGGCCCTTTCGGCCCGTGGTTGCAATATGGATGGCCTCTTTAACGATTCGTGGAATAGTATTGGCGTCCTTTACCAAATAACTATGTTTTACAATAGGGGTGGTGATTCCGAAGACATCGGCTTCTTGAAAGGCATCCTTCCCAAGATTTTCAAGGATTGTTTGTCCGCATAAGACTAATATGGGAGCGGAGTCCATTAAGGCAGTTAATAATCCTGTTACGGTATTGGTAGCGCCAGGACCACTTGTTACAAGTGCAACGCCTAGTTTTCCTGTAGCACGTGCGTAGCCATCTGCCATATGGGTGGCCCCTTGCTCATGCCGGGTCAAAATAAACTTTATTTTTGAGTCTACTAGTGCATCAAAGATGGGGATGGCTGCAACACCGGGAAGACCAAAAATATAGTCAACGCAGTGGTTATCTAGACATTTTATGAGGGCTTGCGCCACATTTGCTGGTTATTAAGTCATATTCTACTCTCCAAAATATCTTTAGGTTCTCTTTTGATACTAAAGTACCAATAAAATGAGGGATTATCAATAAATAAAAGACGGTTTATAGAGAAATAGCTAATAATTTTCTTGATTGGCCTATAGGTTTGAGTGGTTTTTGCAAAAAGTAGTTAATTATTATTAAGTGCTTTTTGTTAGAATATAATAATTCTTAGTGTCTAATAACCGTTTTGGATAGGCGTTCTTTTTTACAGATGATAGCTGTTTTAAAAGAGTTGTCCTAGTGCAAAATGAATCATGGGTGCGTCTCCAAATCCGATATCAATTCTTATGGGGCCCAGTGGGGTGAAGAGTCTGGTGCCTATCCCGTATCCTATATTTAAAGGCGATGATTGCCAATTGACTTTGAAGGTTTTTCCAAGATCTAGAAATAGGACGCCCTGTAAGGCGTTGGTTATCATGAGCCGATATTCACAATTCAAAGTAGTGACATTGTAGTTTACTGATGAGAACTCTTTATAGCCTCTTAATGAAGAGGCGCCACCTAAATCAAACATTTCTTGTTCAAAGGTATCAGGAATTGGGTTAGATCCTCTGGGCTCAGGGTTGTAATAACCCCCAAATATATGGAGTGCGATTGTTCCTATATTGAACATCGGTATAAATAAGGCACTATCTCCTTGGATACGAGTGAAAATTAGGCCTCCTACGTCAAGGCCTGCTAAGTTTCCTGCGCGCTCGATAGAGATGTTAGCGTACGTTCCTAGATTAGGGTTAAATCTATTATTGATATCAGAAAAACTTAGGCCATAGGCAAGTGATCGGATACTATATTCTGTTAACTTGTCTAAGGAATTGATTTGTTCAACATTAACTTTTGTGGAGGTGACAAGTTTATTTTCGATGAATGGATAACTAAGTGATAGTAAACTTCCAATACGTTTATTGAGGTGCGTGTTTAAATTATTGGATTGTCTATCTTTAAATAATACTTGTCGTTTAGTTTCGGACCATGCTTTGAATGTTGTTTGTAAGGGGAGGCTATTCATGAACCATGGCTGGTTGTAAAGAAGGGAGTAACCAATAATTTGAAATTGATTGCCCTCTGTTCCAATTTGGACTTTGCTAACAAGTTGGTCAGAAGGGATTAGGGTATGGTTCCATTGATTTTTTAGAAAGGCAACAAGTTTTTCTTCTTCTTGTTCTAGTCCAGTATCAAGAACATTATATTTTTTCTCTTTAACCATATATTCAAGAGAAATATTTTGTCCGTTTTCAAATAATTTAGGGTGGGAGACTTCAGAAAAATAACCAGATTTTAAAATGGTTTCTCTATCCTTTCTGGCTTTAATGGAGTTAAAGATACTGTTAGGTTTTGAATATAGCGATCGTTTGATAATTGTGGGGGGTATTTCTTTTAGACCCTTTAGTTTAACGGATTTAATTTTAGGTTCACTTAATTTAAAGAGGAGTTCATGGTTATTGATAATATCAATAGAGATGATTTTGGAAAGATCAAATCCTTGTAATTTTAGGTATGACAAGATGGTCTCTTTATCACTTTGGAGATGGTTAAGGTTTAATAATTGGTCTGGTTTACATTTTAGAAGCGATTTTAGATGTTGTGCGTGCATAGATAAGAGGCCATCAAAGTTAATAGTTGTGATATAGGGGGTTTCTTTAACTATAAATTCTAGAGCTAGCTTTTTTTTATGTTTATCTATGTATCTTGTACGTGTGTTAATAGATTCAAATGTTCCTAGTAAAAACAATTGGTTCAAATCATTTTTTAATTGTTTTGGGTTACACTTATAACCTGTTTGTGTCCTAAATGTTATTTGTTTTTGAATAATAGTTTCTGTGAGGTGGTTCAGTCCAATAAAGTGAATTTCTTTTATAGGCATGTCAAAGTTAAGTGGGGTTGCCTGAATGTTTGTAGCGATTATTAGTAGAAGAGTGAAGCTAAGATATATTCTTTTATAAGTAGGGTGTTTTTTCATAAGTTAATACTCGTATGTATATTTTAAAGAGATTTTTGATTTTCGAACATTAACATCTTCTTTTGCATTAAAATAGTTTAATGATAGATTTCGTTTCTTTAACAGATAGTAGGTGAGTTCTATTTCTGATAGGAGGTCAATGTTATCAAGGGTGCTTGTCGTTTCTGTTTCTAAGTCTAAGTCCGTTTTGATTCGTAGAAATAACTGGTCTGAAAATAATTTTGTGATTAGATTTAATCCTAAATTTTTGTTTTCTTGTCCTAAACCGGTGTACCCAATTGTGTTACCTATCCCCTTAATTAAGGAGCGACCTACATTATAGTCAAGTTGTAGATCATAGAGTCCGATATTTCGTGCAATCTCTTTTTCGATGGGGCGCAATATTTTACTTCGAATAAGTGAATTTAATTGTGTTTCACTTAGTTCTCTGATAAGCCGTTTTGATTCTTGAGTTTCTAACCCTTTTTCTCCAAATTCTGGATTTTCAAAGAGATCTGGAATAAGCATTCTTGCCATGTCTATGGCGTCGCTATCGCCTAACTCACTTTCATTATTTAATGATAAGTTGATGGTTTTTTCTGGAGATATCTCGCCATAGATAGTGTCGTTTTCAAGCGAAAATTCGTCTAAAGAAAGGGTTTCTAAATTTAATAAGGGGCCTTTGAGACCAATAATAATCGCTTTTGTTTTATTATTTGTTGTAAGAGGTTCTATGATTGAGAGTGCTTTGATATCAAAAACAGGGCTTAAAAAGCGCTTCTTTAGTGTTTGAAGGGTGGTTGTTTGAAAGGAAATCATATTGTGGTTTACCTTGTATTGGGCATCTGGATAAAATCGTTTTTGATTTTCTTTGTTTAGTAGTTTGAAACTTCTATTTAAGATATTTATGTAACCAGATTCAAAACTAAGAGAGTTTGTGATGATAGGTAAATTCAGGCTTCCAGTAATCTTTAATGGTTGTTGTTGTTTATTGAGATCAAATACAAAGGCACTGGCGAACCCTTGTAGAAGGCCTTCTCCAAATATATTTCCTTCTATTGAAAAGGGTTGTGTCAGTTTTGTGTTAATATCCAGAAGAAAAGATGGTTTGATAGTCTTTTTTGCGAGTGACGGTAAAAGAATAGAACCTTCCTTTAAGTGTAGGGTGGTCTTAATGATAGGCCCTTTTTCGTCTAAAGTTCCTATATTTTGGAGGTATTGTTTTTTGTCTTTCTTATTCAGAGGGATATAAAAGGGGCCTTTAATAGATGTTTCCTCTAATAGTGCTAATCCTTGATAAAGTTCAGGATAATTCAGGCTTAGGGTTGTTTTGTCAGAGATTAGATCAAATAAGAGGGTGATAGTTTCTTTTTGTATAAAATTAAGATTTCTTATAAGGATGTTTCCAGAAATCTTGAGTTTGTTAAGGATAGGGGTATTCGCTTGATTTAGGGTGTCCTTCCCTTGCCATGAGAGGGTTGTTTTGGGGATGATAACGTGATTGTCTTTTACTCTTATGGATGTTGAAGATAATGTGATGGGTGATTTGAAGATGGTTTTATTGGATAGCTTAATGGCTGCATTTTTTAACCGTACTGTTTTTGTATTAATGATTGGGGTTGATGGGGGGCCAGAGATATTGAGGTGAATGAGGCCTTTATTTTTTATATTTGTAATGTTGTTATTTAGAAGGGATAGAAGGTTAATATTGTTATCTTTAAGTAAGATATTGAGATCTAGGTCATTGATAGTCTTACTTTTGTTCCAAAAAGGCGTTACGGGAATACGTCCGTAAGCCATATTTGTTATGTCGTTATAGGTATTTTCTGTTAGGGTTTTTTTAAGTGTAAAAATACCTTTTTTATAATTTCCAATAGATGTGATTTTATTGAAATGTTGAGGCCCAATGTAAGTATCTTTGATTGTTATATTCGTATTAACTTGTTGTCCTTCAGTTGTGATATTTATTGAGACATGCTGTGCTTCAATAAATGATAATATGCTTTTTTTGAGTGATAGATTGGCGTCTACTTTAGGATGTCCAATGAAGGGGAAGTTTAGAGATAAATGGCCGTCGAGGTTTCCTGAAAAATATTTAGATAAATTAAGTGCTTTTAAGTTGTTTTTCTTTAGAATATCTTTTTTATAGGATGCATATAGAGTGAGTGGGGATGTTTTTTTATTTAGTGTAAAAAGAGGATAGTTGGTTAACCCCTTTTTAAATACAGAAATGGAGAAGGTTTCTTTTTCTCGAGATTGATGACGTATTGAGGTTGTTTTGTTCGACATACGATTGGATATTTCTTTGTGTAGATTATCAATTAATACTGAAAAAGACTGGATATTTGTTTTTTTAAATTGGATATCAAGTTGATATTTTGTTTGTTTTTGCGTGTCATGCTTGTTTTTTTCTAGGTCAATATGCCCAGAGAACTTATTTTCGTTTTCATTATGTTTGATATAGCCGTTTTGTATAGAAAATTGGTTGTTTTTGTGCGTTATTGTTCCTTTGAGTTGCTCGATATTTAAAAAGGTTGTTTTTAGATTATGGATGTTGGTGTCTAACTGGTATTGAGGCGATTTTAGTGTGCCAGAGATAGACCCAGTGGCTGTGATGGACCCTTCAAACTGCCCAAATGGGTTTATAAGTGTTTGGATATCTTTTAGGTTAACAATGCTTTGTTTAAGTAATGTGATAGCTATGGTTTTAGGGGGGGTAAATAGTCCTTTTGCATGAATGAGGGTATTTTTATGTTTTATAGAGAGTTGATTGATATGGAGTTCTTTTGGGTTCCAATAATAGTGGGACCGTATATTATTTAATGGCTGATCTTTGATTCTGGTGTTATGAATATTGATTGATCCGGTTGCTGTAAAATATGAGGTTGTGTTATTGATTGAAAATGGAGCTGTTACGTGTGTGTTTGGAATCATCGTTAAGTTACTAAAGCTGGTTAGTTTGCCGCGTCTTGGGAGCCAACTTTCTGGATCATTAATCTTAAACCAGCGACATAAACCGAGTTCAATATTGGTTGTCTTTATCTTAAGGTTCTTAGGTATTTTACCTATCATGGTGCCTGAGATAGCGAGTTCTTGATTCCTGTTTGTTGCGATCAAATGATTAAGCATTAGGTTATTTTTTGAAAAGGTGAATTGGATATCAATATTGTCAA
Organism: uncultured Candidatus Marinamargulisbacteria bacterium; assembly: GCA_964540745.1. GTDB lineage: Bacteria > Margulisbacteria > Marinamargulisbacteria > JABIPA01 > JABIPA01 > CAZIOF01. The sequence goes on along the minus strand of CAZIOF010000137.1, from coordinate 8,535 downwards.
ATGGATGCTCATAGAGACTTCCATTTGTGATGAGGCCGTTGAATGTTGTGCTTATTTCACTTAAAGGGGATTGCCAAAAGGTTGGGGTTAGCGGCGTTGTTAAATAGCCGTTAAGGGATAACTTTCCATAGGGCGTATTACGGCTTTTTGTGTCGATATCTTGAACTGTTATTGCTTGGCCTTTGTAGTTTATTGTTGTATTCATTAAATCTCTTATGGTGCCTGTTCCAGTTAAGAGGCTATTGGCTGTATTGATTTCTATAGTGAGGTTATTGATGTCAATGTCTTTATTGTTTTTTACCAAAAGGCTTATATTGCCGGAGGGGATGAGCTGATTTATGATGTGTAATTCGTCTGAATCAAGTGTAATACGGGTATGAAAGTTATTCATCGGTCCGTGTGACGTAGAGGAAAGATTGACATGGCCCCTTAATAGAGGGGAAGGGTGTTTGAGTATAGTATTTGCATCAAGATCCTTTATTTTTAGATAAGCCTTGAATGTGGCAGGGGATTTTTTTAGATTGATTGTTGTTACACCGCTTAATTGACCATCATATAGCGATCCTTTCAGAATATGGATATCGAGAAAGTCATTATAAAATTGGTATTTTAACCGGACATTTTTGGGTTTCAACCCAAAAAATGAGGGGTCTTTTGTTTCGAGAAGGCCGATAGTTAATGGGTTATCCATGTAGCCTGAAATGGTGACATTAGTAGTTCCTAGTCCTTCAAACTTCCAAGATTTTAGTATAGGAAATAGGTCTTTGATTTCTTGGGTTTCAAAGGTTTTAGAATTGAACTTTAGTGTTAATTTTCCTTTATCAAGATAAATAAGTCCTTTTCCTGTTAATGGGATTTTTCCTATTGATGTGTTGATGGGTGATAAGATCAATATTTGTTTTGGATTTTTAAGAAGAGGAAGGAGGTCCGGAAATTTCTTTATTAAGACATGGCTTTTTGAGGGTATTCTTTTGATCTTTCCTAATTCTGAAATAATATTTGCTTGAATAAGGGTCTTCCAGACCGAGTCTGTTATTTTTGTGGGTTTATTTAGGGTTTCTTTTAGATCGTTGAATGATACGATGCCGTGTGACATTTTAACTTTTCCTTTTACCCTTTTTAATTGGTTTTTGAAGAAGGGGATTTGGAAATTGAGATGTGATATAGGGATATCAATATCGTAAAAGAAAGGAATCTTATCTATAGGAAAGGGGTTTTTGGATTGAATGGTTCCTGATATTGTTGGGTCTTTTCCAGTCAAGCGGTAGCCTTTATATGGCAGAATATAAAAACTCCATTTATTGATACTAGGTTGTGCTGTAAAAGATAGGTTGTATTGTCCGTTAATAATATTAACGAGGCCGTTTATATTTAGTGGGCTGCCACTACTGGCAATAATGCCAGATAAGTCTAAGGTTGTTTCTAATAGATTTTTATAGTTCATACTTCCTTTTAGATTAGCAAAGTGTTCTGTAAAGGGGATTTTAATCTTTTTTGGGCCCCACCCTTTTTTGTCAGTGAAGAAGATATCTAGTTTTTTTATTGTTAAAAGACCAGTGAAAGTGGCAGGGTTTGGTTTTTCTCCTGGTGGTGGAGGTGGGAAAAGGTGAAGAATATTCCATTTGTCTTCTTTTGAACGATTGATGAATAATTTAACGTTATCAATGGTTGCTTCACTAGTGGCGGCAGATATATCGCCTCTTTTTTTTAAAGCGGTTATTAAATTATAGTTTGCGTGAAGTTCTTTTATTTCTATCATGATCCCATCATCAAGATATTTGTTTTCAGCAATCTTGATATTGGTAATGGTTGCACTTTTAAATAAATTCCCAGATATTTGACCTATTGAGACTTCCTTTTTAAGGATACTCTGGAGTTCATTTTTCATTATCTTTTTGATAAAGAATTGAGGGATGTTTGTTGTGACAAGTAAGATGCTAATTCCTAATCCTACTATAGAGAGGGCTCCGATTAGCTTTGCAGTTCCTTTTAGTATTTTTGTTATAGTAATCGTCCTACTTAATTTTAGATTGTTGAAAAGGGCATTTTAACAGTCATGAAGAAGGTTAGCTTCAGACTTGTATTGTGATTTTATCTAGGATCTTCTTATAGTATATTGAATAAGTACGGATTCTTACATGGTATTTTTTTTATCGAGAGATAAAGATACTTTTAGGCGTTGAATTTTGAGGGCTTTTCTTTTTTTGTAATGCTGAAAACATGGTTGCTCATGTTATTAGATGTTTGATTTGTGTTGTTGGTTAGATGTATCAGGTGGGTATTGATTAAGTCGGGGTTTGTATCAATTTCTTTTAGTTTACTTAGTAATTCTTGGGCTTGGGGATAGTTCTTTTCTTTTACATAGGTGAGGGCTTTTTCAAATTTGATTTTGATTTCATTTAATAAAGAGGCGTGTGGGTGCTGTTGTTCGCCCAGTAATTCGTATAGAGGGGTGTTTTTATCTAGACATATTTGTCGGCATATGAAGTAATGGCTTATTTGTTTATGGACGGCGTTACTTACGACTATTGTATGTCCTAGAACAGATGCCTTGTGATGTTGTTCTATGGAGGTATTGCTAGGTGAACCGAGTAATAAATATTCTAATCGATCGCCAATGGTTAGTTGGCTTCTTAGACCATTTTCAGTGTGGAGACTGAGTTGTGTTTTAAAACAAGGTTTATCGTCTTTTTGCCACGTGTGATAAAGTCTATGTAAGTGGCTTTGAAGTTCAATAGCGGCTTTACTAACAGTGATGAGATCTTTATCTTTTGGTGTGTGCCAAAAGGCGGTTATTTGATTGCCATTGATTGATAAAAGTGTTCCATTATGGATTTTTATGATTTCCGCAATTGTATTAAAATAGAGGGATAAATTTTCTAGAAGTATCTCATTGTCTGATTGGCCAATCAATTGCGTGATTTCAGGTGAGTAGGTTGTTAATACAGTTAATTGTTCTTCTTTAATCCAGTTCAATTTTTGATTGTTTTTTAAGGCCTCTAACGAAATATGTTTTGGGAGATACTGGTTATATATCCTCAATGTCTTCTTGATTGTTTTAATGGCGGTTGTTATGGGTTGAACATCTTTAAAAGAGGGGGTATTTAAGGGTCTTTCATTCAGGTTGAGTTGGGATAAGAATAATGTTTCTTGTTTGAGCTTTCGCAAATTTAGGGTTAATCGGTGCAAGATACCCCAGAAAAGTAAAATAGTGATAAGTATAATGATGCTTACTCGCATCAGTAGCGAGCGGTGATTCTTTGTGAGCGGAAGGATATAATTGTTGATATTGTGGATTGTAATGAGTTGCCAGTTTTTATCCAAAATAGGGGTAAGTGATGCACTTGTGGCGTTGTAATGTTCCCCTTTGTAGATAAAAGAAGATTCTTTTTTGTTTTTGTTAAGGAAGGTCCCTAACGCTTTAGTGAAGAGGGGTGAGGATATCGTGTTTAGGGTATAACTTTGAGATGTTGAAGGGGTGGCCATGTGTTCATTATTGGACTGTGTATGAAAGGCAATATCTTTTTCTTTATTGATGAGATAGAAGGGGGTTGATTGATCAAACATGTCGGATTTTAAATAATTTATGAAAGAGGCTAATTCTATTTCTATAGCGAGGACACCATTAACTTCATTTGTAATGGTATTGATGGATGGTTTTGATAAAATTAAATTTGCGTTAGCATCACTTTCAAAGGGATTCACGGTTGACCAAGCGATAGTATTTGTTTCGAGTGCTTGTTTAAACCAAGACATTTCAGTAGGGTTGTAGGGAAGTTCAGTTAACACGCTTCGATTTAATTCAACTTTATTTTTATCAAAGGTTTGTTTGAAAATGAAGGGTGTTTCGGCTATTTTATTTAGGTAGGTTGATATATATCCTTGGTTCTCTTCTTTTTTTATAGATACATAGTTCCCTTTTAGGTCAGAGAAATGGATTCTTTTGACAAGGGTATTTGTTTTAAATATTTCTCTGCAAAAGGAAATAAATTTTAGTCGGTGACGTTTTATAGTTATTTTACGTTGTGTTGTATGTTGAATCAGAGGAGGGAGTTGTAACGTGGGGATAAAGAAAGAGAGGATCTTTTCTTTATAGAGGGCATTCTTAGGTGTTTGGATATCTTGAATAATGGACGTTCCCAGAGATTGTTGTGATTGGGCGATGATACTCATGATGGATAGGCTCGATACCAACATAATACCCAGTATTAGTGTCAATATGGAGAACCGTGGTTTTAGCCACCTCTTGTTACGATTCAAAAATGTTGTTTTTTCTTTAGTTGATTGTTCCATTAATGGTCCTACCCGATATTAGGATTGTGTTAAACGTCTGCCATTAGTGTTTGAATTATAGCGGAATGTGTGTTTTTAACCAAATCATTTGATTTCTATTTGTTTTTTCATATCAATTGGTGTGCAATGCTTAGCGAATAGAAAAGAGTTCTTGGACGGGATCTTTATTGACTATAGGAGGGTGACGGGCTAGGATCTATGATAGTGTTTTTTTATCATGAACAATTGCAAGCTGTTTGGCGTATCCTGCATAGAGGAGACTATTAGTGATTGTGACTCTTTGGGGTGTTCGGGGTTCGCTGCCTTTTTCTTCTAAATTACATATCCAGTATGGCTCTAATACATCTTGTGTTAGTTTGTCTTCAATTGAGAATCGGATCCTTATTTTTGATGCAGGGACAGGGTTATATGGGTTAGGGAATACTTTGTTGGAGGATGATTCAGATATTTATATTTTGATTTCTCATCTTCACTGGGATCATATTCAGGCGTTACCTTTCTTTAAGCCCTTTTATCAACAGAATCGGCGTATTTTTATTGTTTCCCAAAATCCGGAGGAGACGTCTCGATATATTCATGATCAGATGGATGGGGTCCGATTTCCATTGTCCTATAGTGATTTAGTTTCGATACCTGTTTACCTTGATTTTGATGTGTTTAATCAATGGCGATCTGAAGGGATAGGTGTGTTTACACAATGGAATAATCATCCTGGGAAGACTATTTCTTATAAGGTTGTATACAATGAAAAATCGTTTGTTTATTGTACAGATAATGAATTACCTTTTCCTTATAATCCTAACAGTGATAAAACAATGATGTCTCGTTTTTGTGAAAAAGCGGATCTTGTTATTCATGATAGTCAATACGTTCATGACGATTATCCTGAAAAAAAGGGGTGGGGTCATAGTGTTGTAGATTCTGTATTGGTAATGGCATTGTTGGGTTCTGTGAAACAGGTTGTTCTTTTTCATCACGATCCGGATCGGACTGATGCAGAATTAGGGGCTGTGGAGGCATATTGCCAAAAATGGATTAAAAAAAATCAGTGTTCATTGTTATGTGCTTGTGCACAAGAGGGGCATCAATTTACGTTGTAGTTGAAAGGTTTTTGTTTATATGAATTATTATCAGTCAGATATTTTGTCGGTGCATCAATTTAATAAAGACTCGATTAATCAGTTATTTGATTTGACACTTCTTATGAACGATCTTCGACAGCAACGATTTTGTCAGGATCTCTTCAAAGGGTATGTACTAGGTAACTTGTTTTTTGAAGCAAGCACACGAAGTCGAATGAGCTTTTCTTCTGCTTTTTTGTATCTTGGAGGAACAGTTAATAGTACAACAGGTGTTGTTTTTTCGTCTATTTCCAAGGGTGAGACATTAGCGGATACGATTAAGGTTATTTCTTCTTATTGCGATGTCTTAGTCATTCGTCATTCGGAATTAGGGGCTGCCCAGGAAGCTTCGAATTTTTCTAGTGTTCCGGTTATTAATGCGGGTGATGGGCCTGGTGAACATCCAACACAGGCATTGTTAGATCTTTTTACAATCTATAAAGAAAAGAAACGTTTAGATAATTTTACTATTACTATGGTGGGGGATTTGAGATTTGGACGAACGGTTCATTCTTTGGCTAAATTATTATGTTTGTATTCTGATATTACCTTTAATTTTGTTGCGCCAGAAGTTGTTCAAATGCCTGAACAAATTGTAGCGGATATTCGTTCGAAAGGGTTTACTGTTAATCAAACATCAGATTTGGAGTCTGTCTTACCTTCTTCTGATGTTATTTATTCAACACGCATTCAAAAAGAACGCTTTAGTGATTCTTTGGATTATTCTGCTGTGGATGGTTGCTATGTATTAACTGCAGATAAACTAAAAAGCTGTGCAAAATCGGATGTGTGTATTATGCATCCTCTTCCTCGAACTAATGAAATTGATGTGAGTGTCGATAGTCTTCCTCAGGCGGCTTATTTTAGGCAAGCTGAAAATGGGCTTTATGTTCGTATGGCGTTGTTTACTCTTATTTTAGGAAAAGAGGAACTTGTTCTAGAGGCCTCTAAAAAGGCAGGTTTATCCGTTTCTTAAGAGAGATTCTTCATTGAGGTGAAGGGTGGTATAATCTTTTGGTAGGGTAGCATCTCTTCTAGGGTTATGAAATGGTTTACCCCGTTTGAGAATTCAATGTCTTGTAGTGTGAATTGGCCAGGGTGCTCATATCCAGCTGCATGTGAGAGTTGGATAAGCTCTTTTCGAAGGCCTTTGATATAGTTTGAAAATCGTTCTGACTTGTCTGTGACATCAAGTCCTGCTTGAAGCCATTTATTTTGAGTGGCTACCCCTGTTGGACAGTTGTCTGAATGGCACTTTTGAGCCTGTATACAGCCAATAGCTATCATGGCTTCTCTTGCGATATTAATTAAATCGCAGCCCATGGCAAAGGCTACGATGGCTCTATCTGGGAACCCTAGTTTCGCGCTTCCAACCCAAACTATTCTATCGGTTAATTTATAGTCGCAAAAGATTTTGTATACACGTGCAAACCCTACTTTGAAGGGTAATGATACGTGGTCTGCAAAGGTAAGCGGTGCAGCCCCGGTACCGCCTTCTCCACCATCTATGGTAATAAAGTCTGGCCCTCTGTTTTGTTGATTGATTTCCTCGGCTAGCTCTTTCCAAAAATGCTCTCTTCCAATGGCTGATTTTATGCCCACAGGGAGACCTGTTTCTGTTGCAATTTTTTCAATAAAATCTATAAGTTCTTTAACGGTTGAAAACGCAGAGTGATTATTAGGTGAATAGCAATCCTTTCCTTCTGGGATACCTCTTATTTCTGAAATTTCTTTCGTTACCTTTTCACCTGGAAGAATGCCTCCTTTTCCAGGTTTTGCCCCCTGAGACAGTTTGATTTCTATTGCTTTAACTGTTGGGTTTTTGTCTAAACGTTCTATTAACTTTTCTAGCGAAAATTCACCATTAGGGTCACGTGCTCCAAAGTAACCAGTTCCTAATTGCCAGATGAGTGCTCCGCCATTTTGGTGGTAGGGACTGATGGACCCTTCTCCTGTATTGTGTAAACAATTTGCTTTTTTTGCACCTTTGTTGAGTGCAGAAATGGCGTGTTTTCCTAAGGATCCAAAGGACATGGCTGAAATATTAATGACGGAGGTTGGTCGAAATGCTTTCTGTCGATTATTGTATTCTCCTAGAATCTTTAGACAAGGAATGCCTGACTTTTCAGGTTCTAGATAGGTGGCTTTTTTATCTGGAAAGGGGAACCCAGAGTGTTTTAGGATGGGGTATCCTACACTGTAGATAAGTTCGCTTGTTCCGAATCCAAAGTTATTATTTTCCCTTTTTGAGGTGGCATATATCCATCGCCTTTCTGCACGGTTAAAGGGCATTTCCTCTTTATCATTTGCAACCCAGTATTGACGTAGTTCAGGGCCAATTTCTTCTAATAAATATCGTAATCGTCCTATAACTGGGAAATTATGAACAATAGCATGTTTCTTTTGAAAGATATCGTAGAAGGCTACTATTAATAGGAGCCCTCCTATTGTACAGCTGATGCTTAATATAGGATGATTTATGACTAAAGTAACAATGGTTTCCATAATAGACGCCCCATTCTTTTTCTCATATTCGATGTATTTACCGTCTATTAATTTTCCCCTTATTTAATAATGTTAAACCTAATTTATTATTAAAGGGTTTTTAAATAATTAACTGTCCGTTCAACTTCGTTGAACCCGGCTTTTTTATGAAAGAGCTGGCTATTTGTATTGTTCAGTAAGGTGTCCGAAGCCATTTCTGTACATCCTTTTTCTTTTCCCCATTTTTCTGCAAGTGTGATGAGATGTTTTCCAAGCCCTGCTTCGCGATAACGTTGGGAAATAAAGATACCTTCGATATAGGCGACAGGACTTTCAGTCGCTCCAGGGACATGGTCGTATCGGAGAGATAGGTTCATAAATCCAATGGGTTCTTTTTTATCTGTTCGAATGATAAATCCTTGTTGCTGGGGATTTTTTAAGATACGTTTTAATGATTGGTGAAGATTGATAGGGTTTTCTTTTGGCCAGAGTTGGGTACATAGTAGAAACCAGTCATCCAGAGAATCTTCTGTGACGGGTAAGATAGTTAAGCTTGTTTTATTGCAGATGTAGGTTGTCATGTGTCTCATGGGATAACGATTGTAGTATATTGAAAAAGTTTGGGAAAGAGGTATTT
>CAZIOF010000136.1:0-3085 GCA_964540745.1 uncultured Candidatus Marinamargulisbacteria bacterium | reverse complement strand
TTACCGGTACCCCCAGCAAAAATAACCACCCGACCTTTTTCTAAATGGCGAACCGCTCTACGTCGAACATAAGGTTCAGCTACAGCCTGAATTTCGATAGCAGTTTGAACACGCGTAGGTATACCAGCCTGCTCCAATGCCGCTTGTAAAGCAAGAGCATTTATAACAGTTGCAAGCATACCCATATAATCGCCAGTAGCCCTTTCAATGCCAATAGAACTTAAAGAAGCACCTCTAAGAATATTTCCCCCACCAATGACAATAGCAATTTCAACACCCAGATCTTTTGCGGCTTTGATCTCTTCTGTAATATTTTTCAGGGCATCTTCATGAAGGCCAAAATCACCTTCTTCGGCAACAAGACTTTCGCCGCCTAATTTCAACATTATTCTTTTATAAAGAGCTTCTGACATTAAATTTCAAACCTTACAAATTTACCAATGTTTATGTTTTCACCCAAAAGAGCAATTTTCTGCTTGATCAACTCTTGAACGGTAATATTAGTATCCTTAATAAAGGGTTGCTCGAGAACACAAGTTTCTTCATAAAACTTTTCCATTTTTCCAGAAACAATTTTTTCAATTATATTTTCGGGTTTGCCCGATTCTTTTGCCTGATGTGCGGCAATTTCTTTTTCTTTATCTAAAATTTCCTGCGTCACCTCTTCCCTGTTTGCAAATCGAGGTTTTGCAGCAGCAATATGCATAGCTATATCACGCACCAATTCTTGAAAATCCGGCGTATTGGCCACAAAATCTGTTTCGCAGTTCAACTCCACCATTACTCCAAGTTTGTTACCGGCATGTATATAACTACCTATAGAGCCATCCCCTGTTTGCCGATCTGATTTTTTATCTGCTTTTGCCAATCCTTTTTTTCTAAGAAAGGTAATAGCAGCTTCCACATCTCCATTTGTTTCTTTTAACGCAGATTTACATTCCATAATTCCTGCGCCAGATTGAGAGCGCAGTTCTTTAACCATCGCAGCATTTATTTCCATTCCTAAACGTCCTTACATAAAAAGTTAATCGTAAAAAATAATTGAACATGATAAATTGCTTTGTCAGTAATTTGTTTGATTCACTTTGGTTAGTTATTCCGCATACTGTTTGTCTACGGAAATTATTACAGCCTGGGTTTTCAAACCCGGAATTAATACAAATCAGGCAGGCACTACGACTTCGCTTTTGTCTTTATCATCAGTAGCCAGAGGTTTTTCTTGTGTTGATTTTTTTTCAACTTTTTCTTTTTCCTGGCTAGATTTTTTCATCTCCTGACCTTCGAGATAAACATCCGCGATTCTATGAGCGAACAGCTTGATGGATCGCATAGCATCGTCATTAGCAGGAATTGGAAAATCAATACCATCAGGGTCAGAGCTTGTATCGACCATTGCTACAATTTTTATTCCCAATTTTTTTCCCTCTGCCAACGCAATTTTTTCTTTTCGAGTATCAACGATAAACAAAACATCTGGCAAATCTTTCATTGTTTTGATACCACCAAAAAATTTATTCAGAATTACAATTTCTTTACGTAAATCCAACGCTTCCTTTTTAGAAAGGTGATTAAACTGATTTTCTTCATCCATTCTTTCCAATTCCAACAATCGCGCTATACTTTTACGTATAGTGGCAAAATTTGTCAGTGTTCCTCCCAGCCATCTCTGGTTAATATAATGCATTCCGCAGCGGGTTGCTTCCTCCGCAATCAATTCCTGAGCTTGTTTTTTGGTAGCAACGAACAGAATTTTTTTTCCGGCTCGAGCACTTTCGCGGATGTATTTTTCCGCTGCCTGAAAACCAGTGAGGGTTTTTTGCAAATCGATAATATAAATTCCACTGCGCGATCCGTATATATAGTGTTTCATTTTGGGGTTCCAACGGTTAGTCTGATGACCAAAATGAACACCGGATTCAAGCAAGTTTTTCATTGTAATTTCTGACATTCTATCTCCTTTAAAATAAATGGGTTATACCACCGCCTCCATCGACTCTTATCAGGAACCCGCAGGCCACCCCTGATTTGATCCGGAAACGTGCGTGATTTTAATTTTCTGGAATTCTTCCTAAAAGGAAGCCAAATTGTGGCTTAGACTACCATATTCCTCTGTAGGTGACAATATGGAAGCCGGTGAATAAAATTAAAATTTCAGGTTTTTCCCTTTTTATTCAGCTTTTTAGCAATCAAAACCCTAAAATGGAAAGGGCAACACTGACTTTTTTAAAGCGCATAAATCTGCTAACTTGGATTTAAGAAACTTAGCTCCCCTAATTTACTAAATATTTAATTATTTTACGATGGTTCAAAAATTTTTAATTGTCAATACAACTGGAATGGGGGATTCCCTTTGGGGAACCCCTGGAATCCGGGAACTAAAAAAGGCCTTTCCTAATGCCCAAATTGATCTTATTGTAAAAAAAGAATGGCTTTCTCTTTTTAAGAACAATCCGCATTTAACAAATATCTATCCCTACCAAAAGAGATGGTATACACAATTTATTCTTGGCATAAAACTTCTGTTTAATAAAAAATTCTCGCAAATCTTTATTTTCCATGCCAATAGTGATTTTAGCAGAATGAAATTTTTTTTAAAATCATCACCCATTTGGAATCATCAAGGACATGAATGGTGCCCAAAACAATTCAATTTGAAATCTAAATGGAGAAAAGAATCACTTTCATTCGAAAAAAATCTTCACGCTATTGAACGCCGACTTCTCATGTTAAAAGAAATTGAAGTCGAACCAAAGCAATTTCAAATGGAAATATTTTTCAGCGATTTTGAAAAAAAAGCCTTCGATAACTATTTATATGAAACCAGATTAAAAACCCCTTTTGTAGTTTGTCATATAGGGGCCGGCTCTGTGGATCGACTTTGGGAAACAAAAAATTTTTATAACCTTACCAACTTAATATTGAAAGAAACAAATTTTAATATTGTTTTTGGTGGCAATAAAGATGAATTGGAAATTTTAAAAACCCTAAATCTTGTGGAAAGTAATAGAATTTTTTACTGTTTTAATATGTCCATCGTAAATTACGCTTACCTTATAAGCCAAGCAGGACTTGTAATATCTAATAA
>CAZIOF010000135.1:0-6466 GCA_964540745.1 uncultured Candidatus Marinamargulisbacteria bacterium | reverse complement strand
TCTTTTGTTCCTGGAAAGGTCATATTATTTTGTCTCATCATATTGGGTATGAGATGTAGATTTTCATATTCTTCTTTCATATAGTGTCGTATTCGTTGATATATAGTATCAGTTACTAATTGGCTTAAATTTTTTGTTGTGGGTTCTCTAGTACCTTTTTCTTGGAAGTAGCTTGTTGTGGCTTGTAGTAGATCGGATCTCTCTAATGACATTAACATTAAATAATCGTGTGGTTGAAGATCTTGTTTTAATTCATCGGGACATTTTAGTTTTGCTTGTTTTGTACGGTTTTTTATTCGATTTGTAGCTGATCGTCCTGGACTGCTTGGTTCACTTAGAGCGTTGTCCTGTAAAGGATACATAAATCTATGGGTTTCCTCACCTAGGGCAGGGGGCATGCCTACGCTATAGTGCAGATCTTTTAAGCATGTTAGTAGTGGACTGGGAATGGTGAAAACGTCTTTTGAAAGTAGCCTTTGGTCTATAGCCTTTCGTTGAGCTCTAAGAGATGCTTCTACTTGTAGTCGAGTCTCTTCTTCTTGACGCAAGATATTTTCGGTTATTTGGAGTTGTTCTTGGATTCTTTTTTGTAGACTCGTAAATTCTGAGTTTAGTTTTGTATAAAATTCTTTGATAGTTTGAAGTGTCTTTTGATCTAGTGTTCTTTTGACTGTTTTCGTTAGATCAAGTGGTCCTCGAGTACTTCCGTGGTGGCCTTTTACTCTGTTATATAGCTGCGTTAAATTATAAAGATGTTGTTGTTTGTTGACTTCAGATTCCATGTATTTCTTTAGCGTAGCGCTATCTTCATCTATTATTTCCATTCCTTTACTAAAGAACTGTTGTTTATCTCTTAGTATTTGGTCTTGTACAGTATCGGGTTTGTCTTTTAGTCTTGTTTCTTTAGCGACTCTTAATAATCTATTGTCATCGTCATTGTCATCCATATACACACATTTGTTTGCTATTAGAAGCTGTTGAGCGACTTTGGCTGGGGTTGAGTACCAATAGAGAATTTGATCCTTTGTTATTTTCTCTAAAGCAGATTTGCTAAATAGGTACTTGTGTGTATCTAGTCTGTGGACAATAGACTCAACCGACTCTGTAAACGCATAGTCATTTAGTTTTGCTCGAACGTCAACGACACTAAGAATAGGTTCATCTGGGAAGTGACGTTTCTGTCTTAATGGTGTTTCTGAATGTCCAGTGAACAGGTGCATTTCACAGAACTCCTTCTAGTATAATAGTCCCTTTTCTTGTGATAGAACTTATTATTATTAACGATCGTATTATAATTTTATTTCATTTTTATATCATTTGTTACATTTTAAAATAGTTCTCACTAATGCTTATGTGGATAGGAGGGCTCATAAACGATATTAGGTTTATGGGGCTTAAGTTTTGTCGTATAAAGGCAGTATTTAGGGAAGCGGTGTATTGTGGCTATAGGCAGTGAATAGATTATAATCTAGTATGATTCATCATTGCTTTTTGTCATTTCATTGAAGTGATTTTTACTTGGTCTTTGATATAGAATGATTTATTTGTTTCCTATTTTTTCTATTTTCCTTTTTATGAGACGTTACTATATTGGTTTTATGGTTGTCTGAGTCTAATACTTTTTTTACGCCGGCTTCATGTAAAAGTGCTATGAATTGTCGTGCAAATCTGTCTTCATATAACCATGGATCGGGATCTGTACTTAGGTAGTTTTGGTTTGTTAGAGGGGCCGTTTTCTTTTTAAGCTTCCATTTCTCTAGTTGGTTTATTTCGTAGGTATGGCCAAAGACGTCTATCCAAGGGTCTTTGAATAATTCGCCGCCTATAGAGTCGTAACAAAAGTCAGGAAAGTAGGGGCTTTCGCACTCTGTACTCTTTAGCCAATTAAGGGCGTTTATAGAAAAATAATGTGGTCTTTGTTTGCCATTAGGGTATCCAAAAGTTGCTTTCCCAGTTATAAGTGAATAAACAGGCTGTGAGTCTCTTTTGTGATAGCTTCTTTGAAGCCAATGAAAGACTGAATTTTGTTCAGAAGCATCTTCCAGGGCCTTTAGTTCTTGGCAGAATTGCCGTAGAGGCCCTGGCTCTATCAGGCTTGGTTGGTCTAGTAGTCGTCTAATACTTAACTGTTTACGTAGCATGGTGTTTAGATTCTACCTGTGTTAGTTAAGAGGATCAAATAGTTTTATTCTATTGTTATTATCATTTAATTGATAGAAAGTTGCCTTTTTGATAAATGAGTTCGTCGTCTGCCCAGATTTGACCTTCTTTTTTCATGTCTGTGATGAGGTCCCAATGTAAGGCACTTTTATTTTTGCCGCCAGTTTCTGGGTAGGCTGCGCCTAGGGCTAAATGGATGCTGCCACCAATCTTTTCATCGAAGAGTGTATTATGGGTAATCGTTTGTATAAATGGGTTTGTTCCGATGGCGACTTCCCCAAATCGTTTTGCGCCTGGAAGGCTTAGTGCATTGTCTAGAGCTGTTTTGCCTTTTTCAGCGTCCCAGTTAATAACGTTTCCGTTTTTTATTTCTAAATAGGCTTTATGAACATCTTCGCCTTGGTACATGGATGGGAAGCTAAAGGTGATATGGCCATTTACAGAATTTTCTACAGGCGTTGAAAAGACTTCTCCTGATGGCATGTTTCGTTTGCCATCAGAATTTATCCAGCATCTATTTTTTGTTGAAAAGGAGAACTCGGTATTTACCGTTTTGATTCTAAACTGTGTTTTTGAATTGAGTAAACAAATGATCTTATCCTGATATAGACTTAATTTCTTCCATTCTTTGTGTGGCGAATCATTCTGTAAAAAACATGCATTTTTTACAAAATTAGTATACTCACTTAGCGACATGTTTGCTTCTTGGGCGAGGGCCTCTGTTGGGTAGACACAGAGGGTCCATTGAAGTGATTTTTCGCTACCCCGTTTCATCATTTTTGTTTTTATGGGGAGGAACGCTTTTTGTCGTTCTTGTCGTTTTTTAGGGAGACAGTTTGCTAACGCTTTTGTATTTTTTGGGGCTATAATTGAAATGATGGCGTCGAAGTTATGGACCGCCTTTTTGTAGAGGAACGGGCATTGTTGTAGTTGATCCTTGTTGCCATGGTCAATAAGGGTTCGTTCTTGTTCAGAGAAGTGGATATCTGTTTCAACAAAGGCCCCTTTTTTGAGTAATGCAGCGTAGAGGTCGGGTAGAAATGGTTCTGCTGCACAGGATGTTTTGATGAGGACCCATTGTTTTTCTTTAATGTCTAAGCAGTAGTTTACAATGAGATCGGCATATTTTTTGTGAAAATCTGTCATGATTTCCCCATTTTATCACTTTATCTGTTCGGGAGGCTATTTTTAATGAGTTTATTGAGTGCATTTTTGTGTTCTTGGGGAATGGTGTTTGTTTTAATGAGTCGTTTTTGAATGTTCCACCAGGTGCCAAGAAAGTTTCCTTCTGGATACTGAGTTTGTTTTTCAGGAAGATTGTTGTTGTTTAACTCTAGATATTCTTCTAGCCATTCGTATTGGAGGGCCCATTTCTCCTTGTCTGTCATGAAACAACATTTTGCATGGACTAACTTTAGTGCTTGTTTGGGTGTTAGTGTATTCATTTTATAATGTTTTTTTTGGGTATCATACCATTTCCCTAAAGGATTTCCTTTTGGATATATGGTGGATTTTGTAGGCCATTGGTCGAACTGATCTTTATATTGAATGAGGTATTGGTATTGTTTTTCCCATTGACAGTGTTTCATTTTTTCTCCTTATGCGATTAGACGGTTTATACGGAGTGCCCATCCTAAACCGTCTAATAATCACGGGCACAGTAAACGGCCTTTATAGTCTATATATTCCCTTTTTTTAGGAAAGAGAAACATGTTTAACGCTAGTTTTACTTTAAGTACGGGACTTATTTAAACTTTTGAGGAAATTGTGTACAATTAGGAACATTTCTTATGAAGGTCATTATTACCGAAAAACCCAGTGTAGCTAAAGATATTTCTAAGGTCTTAAACGTGACTAAGAAATGTGATGGCTATTTTGAGGGGTCAGGTTATTTTATCACGTGGGCGTTTGGTCATCTTGTTCAGCTTGTTAATCCAGATGCTTACGATCCTTCCTATAAGCAGTGGACGATGGATCTGTTGCCCATTATCCCAGAGACCTTTAAAACAGAGGCTGTTAATGATTCGGGTGTGAAGCGGCAGTTGTCCATTATTATGTCCTTATTGAATAAGGATTCTGTTAAAGGTGTGGTCTGTGCAACAGATGCGGGGCGGGAAGGCGAACTTATTTTTCGTCATATTTATGATAAAGCCAATTGTGATAAACCGATCCAGCGGTTATGGATTTCATCCCAAACCGATCAGGCCATAAAGGAAGGGTTTTCTTCCTTAAAGCCAGGAGAGGCGTATCAACCGCTTTATGATTCCGCATTGAGCCGCTCAGAAGCGGATTGGCTCATTGGTATGAATGCGTCACGTGCCTATACGATTCGTTATTCAAATGGTCAAGGCGTCATGAGTATAGGTCGTGTTCAAACACCTGTTTTGAAAATGTTGGTGGATCGGTATCAGGATAACATTAATTTTAAGCCGACCACGTATTATGAAGTTATGGCTGATATTCACCATGCTAAAGGTGTTTTTAAGGCTAAATGGTTCCAAAAGAAAGAGGACCGGATTTTAGAAAAGCCTGTCGCTGAAAAAATAATGTTGGATATGGAGGCTTATCCTCAGGGTCTGATAAAAAAGGTTACTCATAAGGAGCGGAAAGAAAAACAACCTCTCCTTTATGATCTTACTGAAATTCAAAAAGATGCGAATAAGCGGTTTAAGTTTTCTGCTGAAAAGACGTTATCATTGATGCAGTCATTATATGAGAAACATAAGGTGGTGACTTACCCAAGGACCTCGTCACGTTATTTAAGTAAGGATTTGGTCCCAAAATTGAAGGAACGATTGGAAAATGCAGCTCAATTAGCACCCTATAAATCTATTTCTGAGAAAATTCTTTCTAAAAAGATACGGACCTCGAAACGGTTTGTTGATGATAAAAAAGTGACGGACCATCATGCCATTATCCCCACAGAAAAGAAGGCTGATTTAGACAGACTTTCTGTAGATGAAAAAGCCATATTTGACTTGGTTATGAAACGATTTCTGTCAGTATTTTTGCCAGAATGTGTGAAGAGCCAAACCGATATTATTTCTCTTTTTGGGAAACATACCTTTAAGTCTAATGGGACGGTCATTAAGTTGGCTGGTTGGCGAGAAGTGTACCAGGATCAGGTGGAAGAGGGGGCCGAATCACTCCTTCCTGATGTTCAAGATAAGGATCCTGTGACGCATCAGTCCCTGCAACTGCGTGAAGGGCAGACCAAAGCGCCGCCACTGTATAATGAAGCCTCTATTCTTGCTGCGATGGAAACTGCCGGTCGCGCCATAGAAGATGAAGAGATGAGAGAAGCGATGAAGGATTGTGGATTAGGGACTCCTTCTACACGAGCTCAGATTATAGAGCGGCTCATCAAAGTGGGCTATGTGGAACGTCAAAAGAATAAATTGGTGCCTACCTCAAAAGGCTGTTATTTGATTTCCAATATTCAAGATAAGGCCTTGTTATCAGCCGAGTTAACAGGTGCTTGGGAAAAGAAATTGAATGATATGTCAAAAAATAGCTATAACCGTGTTGGTTATATGAAGGAAATAAGGGAGTTTACGATTAATATGGTTGAATCATTGAAACAGGCGGATTTGAAAGTTAATGTTCCAGAAGAAGACTCTCTAGGGGCATGCCCTAAGTGTGATAATGCCGTGGTTGAAACAGCGTCCACTTATCAATGTTCTAATTGGCGGATGACAAAGTGTCCCTTTACTATCTGGAAGACTATTGCCGGTAAAGTTCTAACAAAAGAGGAAGCTGTTACTCTTTTGACAGAGAAACGTGTTGGTCCTTTAGAGGGCTTTAAGAGTAAAGCAGGTAAGTCTTTTCGTGCACTCTTAACCTTTGATGATGACGATAAAGTTATCTTTGGCTTTAACCGTTCCTTAGGCGAATGTCCGTTGTGTAAAGGCAGTGTTGTAGAGTCCCCTAAAGCCTATTCCTGTAGCCAGTGGCGGGATACAGGGTGTACCTTTACTATTTGGAAAAGTATCGCCAGTCGACCCCTTATTGAGGGTGAGGTTATGGAATTGATTGCTAAAGGTAAAGTGACGGGTCTCAAGGGTTTTAAGAGCCGGGCCGGAAAATTATTTGATGCGAACCTGATCTTGAAAGAGGGCAAGGCGGTTTTTGACTTTTCCTAAAGGGTGTTATTGGAGAGGCGAGTTATTCTCTGGTACTTGTGTTTATAAAATATAGACTATGCGACAGGGTTATGAGACGGATTAGCACGCTAAAATTGTGTCATAACCTCATGATAAAAAAAGTGTGTTATAAACGATCGTTTATGAGACGTACCTAAATAAAT
>CAZIOF010000134.1:0-6146 GCA_964540745.1 uncultured Candidatus Marinamargulisbacteria bacterium | reverse complement strand
ACCCTCTTTAGAAAGAACGAGTCGGCTTGCTGTAGTTGTGACGCCTCCGGTATCTGTTTTAACACTTATGAATTTTAAGGCAGAAGCGTCATTATTATTACCCCAGGCAATAACAGGCTCCATTTTGGTGTTATCATCACTTCGTTCTCGTAAGCCGATAAAGGCAAAATCTTCTGCTTGTCTACTCAAAAACCCGCTGCTTTTACTCGTGTTTGAATTCAAGAATGTTGGTAAGGTAGCAAAGATGGTTCCATTCGCTGTAACAGATTCTATAATGCCACCCACTTCCAAATTAAATTCAGGTGCGGCGATACCACCAATTCCCATTTTCCCGGTATTAGTAATGACTAAGAAGTTGTCCACATCTGTATCCACTCTTAGAAGAGGGGTGGTTGCTTCACCACTTGCTTTAAGATGAAGGGTTGCTTTAGGATCATCAGTTCCAAGTCCTAATGAGGGATTGCTTCCGGCGTCTGATTTTAGAATTAAGAGGGTTTTGTCGTTGACGGCCTCTAATTCTAAAAGTGTTGAACTATCCGCTCCTTTTACATGCAATTGTGCAGTAGGGTCGGTGAGTCCAAGCCCTATTTTCCCATCATTTCGAACAGACAGAAGTTCATCACTACTATTATCCTGAATACGTAAGGCATAAGTGGTTTGGTCTGTACTCTTAATGGCTAATTGTGCATTAGGCGCGTTGGTTCCAATCCCAACGGTCCCATTTGTACTTACAACAAGGGCCTCACGGGCCTCAGGATTATTCTCGTCTAACAAATAATCGACTTGAAAGGGGTGTGTGTCTGCATCCGTTTGTTGAACGTGTAATGAGGCTTCAGGTGTTTCTGTTCCAACGCCCACACTACCGCCTAAGAAGAGCGCCGCATATTTTGTTCCGTAATTATCGGCCCCGGTACGTTGTTTTTGGTAGGCCTTTAGTGTGCTAACATCTACATTTAGTCCAATGGCGGTTTCATTCACAGCGACGCGTCCAAAATTAAATTGGTCATCACTATTTTCACCTAAGAGCGAAATATTAAGACCCGTAAAGGTTCCAGCCCCGCCTGCTCTATTTGATGCAACTGTCATAGACATTGTAACAAGAGAATAATCGGTAATAGTAGAGGCCATGCTTGCGCCCAATCCAAATTTGGTTGCTGCATTGTCTTCACCCATGGTGAGGGTATAAGTGGCTTTATCCCAGAACAGTGGCGCAGTATCATTTAAACTACCCAGCCCACCATTTGCTGCGCTATCATAAAAGGGGATGGCTGCTCCACGCCCAGTATAGATGCTAGTCAAATTAATATCATTAACGCCGTTATGGAAATAGAGGTCGATACTACCATCTTCATCTGCTTTAGCATATAAAAGGCTTTTACCATCAAGATCACTAGGTGTGTTATCGAGCTTGTTGAGATAAAGACCTTTGTTAACGTAGAACTGTCTGTTTGTAGAAACTTCGCCATTTATAAAGAGAGTGCCTTTTGGATCGATTACCAAAGGTTCCGTATGAATAGACGTGATTTTATTCACACCAAGCTTACCATTAATTGTGACATATCCTTCGATAATAGCATCACCCTCAAGGTCAAATTCTGCGCTAGGAGCAGTCGTTTTTCCTATAACTACTTTATTAAAGCTAGCTACTTCTGCATTAATGGTGGTAAATTGACCATATGGAGCTGTGAAGGTTCCGGTCATTGAAATATCCTTGATATTCATATTTTGAGCAGAAAGTGTATTAATGGTGACACGTGTATTAAAGGTTGCATATTCTGAGACCACTAATTGATTAAATGTGGCTTTTTGGATGTCTAATCTATCTGTAATTTGTATTTCGGAAGCCCTTACAATCCCCGCCACATCTAAATCCACAGTAGGTTCAGTAATTCCAATGCCGACACGACCTCCTCTGAAAAGGGCTGCGTAACGTGTTAGTGCATTTCCTGTGGTATTAATATCTAAACCTATAGCCCTTGCGGAAGCAGAAAGTTTAGCCTCTGACAAATTAATACTAACGCCAGTAGCAGTAGCATTAAGTAAATCATCAGAAGTCTTTGACGCCATTTTAAACTCTAAACCGGTCATGTTTTGATTAGCATAGAATATAGTCGAATCTAAGGCCCCATCTACAGTAGTTTGTATTTTATGACTAGACCAATCATCTGTCGAAGGAGCTCCTACAATCGTGCGAGTTAAGTACATATTTACTGAAACGGTTGCATTGTCAGTTCCAATTAATATACGTCCAGAATTATCAACAACGAGAGCCGGATTTCCACTAGAATCAGAGATATTGAGTGTTGTTGCTTCAACTCCGCCAAAGGTTGCCGTTGTTCCTGCTAAAATACCGTCTATATCAAATGAACTTTGGGGCGTCTCCTTACCGATTCCGATATTACCATCTGCCTGAACAACAAATAATGACGATCCTGAAGAATCAACAACTCTTAAAGCCGTAGAAGAGGCATCAGAGGTTTTAGATTTGATATGTAAACTAGCAGTGGGATTAGATAAGCCGATACCAACAAGTCCATTTGCACTTACAACAAGGGCATGGCGGGTGTCATTGTCATAGCCATCGACACGTAAAAGAGCATCATTGTTATTTTCTGCTTTAATGTGAAGGGCTGCTTCAGGGGTCAGTAATCCAATGCCGACATTACCGCCTTGAAAAGCCGCGGCATATTTGAGTCCTAAACGTGTACCTGAATTGATGTTATTTGAAAAACTACGAGCAACTAAATTTCTTAAATCAATATTTAAACCTATAGCAGTCTCCCCGTTGGCTAACCGGCCAAAATTAGTAGGGTCATCTGGTTTTAAGGAGTTAAACGCAATATCAAGACCTTTAAAGGTATCACTACTTGATAGGGTCCGTTTATCTAGCGATATATTAATGGAAACACTGGTATGATCACTAGCGTTATTATTAAGTGTATTGACCACCTCAAAGTGAGCAATGCTATCGCCACCACCAAGATGGAGGATATTTCCATTTGTTAACCAGTGTAATTTGCTTTTGTCACTGATACTTCCGTTGATATCAAAGAATGGAACTTTAGAAGGCTCTCCCGAAAATGTTGCTGAAATATTAAAAGTAGAGGTTGCGTCATCATAGATAAGGTTGGCATCTTTATCCACGTATAAATTTCCGAAGTTAGCCGGAGCTGTTTGTCGATGAGTCTCTTTTAGATAGAGACCTTCTTTCACATAAAGTGATTTATTTGCAGAGACATTCCCAATAATATCAACTCTAGTATTGGAACTTATGGTCAAGGTTCCTGATTGCCGTATCGTATTGATAATAGCCGTATCAGAAATGGTCAATAGTCCATTAACTTCAGCCTCCCCCGCCACATCTAATAGACTAGAAGGGGTTTGTGTTCCAATGCCTACATAACCCCTTTGTGAGATGCGTAACCGTTCTTCAGGGTCTCCAGAAATAGGGTCTGTAATAAAGGCAATCCCGGAACCTGGGTCTTGAACACTAGTACTTTCTTTCACAGCAATAATCCCTGAGCCAATTGCCCTAGAGGCAGATGAATTATCAGGAACAAGTAAAAAACCTGTCGCTTGATTTTGCTCATAACTCTTATTATGGAGTCTAATTTGACCCCAGCTTTGATTATTATTGGGGGCATAAGCGGCATCGGATTCATAGACAACATCAATAGGTGCAGTGGGGGCCTTGGTTCCAATCCCTAGATACGAACTGGTAGGGGATTGGTATAGTGCGCCGGAATTAACAATAAAATTGCCTGAATCCAGTGTTAATGTATCTGAAACCGTAATATCATTGGCACGGATATTTCCAGATACCCATAATCCTTCATAGTTTACAGGTAATGGCTCATCCATTCCAATACCAAGAGATTGTGTAAAAACACCTTTTTTAGATGTAATTGTGTTTAGAATGTTAATATTATTGGCCTTAAGCAATGTATTAATAGAGACCTGGTTAGCAATTAATGAATCTAAATTAGTATTTGGTGCATAGAGTGTTTCTTGAATAGATAATGCATTTGTGGTCAAAGTCCCCGTTACATGAAGGTTGTTAATGGTAACAGTATTATTAAAGGAAGCGAAGGTATTCACAGTAAGATAGTTAATAGTAGCACGCTCTGAGATTAACCCTTCTTCTAAATAGATAGAGTTGACTTTAATATCGCCACTGACATGAAGTGCGGCTTGTGGGTCTGTCGTTCCAATGCCTACTTTCCCATCAAAGATAGCGGCAATGCGTGTCCCTTCAGAACTGTCACTGTCATTGGCCACATTAACCAATAATCCTACGCTTCTTGATTGAGCGTTCAATCGAAGTTTTGAGGTATCAATTTGTAAACCAGTAGCAGTTTTATCTTCACCAACAAAACTATCTCCTGTTTGAGAATTTAAATTAATTGAAAGTCCTGTAAGGTTCTTTTTTAGAAAAAAGAAGGTGTCTTGAATATCGCCATCAATATTGATCCCGATTTTTTGGGACGTGAAATCGTTTGCTAAAGCACTGGTGATATTCTTTGAGATCTCAATTTGGCCATAGATATTAGGCTGTGTTGTCCCAATACCGATATGTCCGCCACTATCCATAAAAAAACTGCCATTATTGATATTAATGGTTGTAGCTTCAAAGCCACTAACAATTGTCTGGTTAGCAGAAATCGTTCCGTGAACATCTAATTCTACTTGTGGTGTTAGGGTTCCTATCCCCACACGGGGTTTCACTTCATTGACATCGAAATAAGCAACAAATGCCTCATTATTAACTTCCAACCGAGGAACTTGAAGTTCACCGGATAGGTTAAAGAAATTTGCCGAAACCGTTCCCACAACCTCTAATTCCACGGAAGGTTCTGTTGTTCCAATACCTACATGACCACCTTCAAATATGGCGGCAGCGATTATGCCTTGATTGCTAGCTTGAACATCCGAGACATCTACTTTTACCCCAATTGCCGTTGCATCATTCAAAAAGAAGCTAGTATCAGGCTGTGTCATTTTTACATCAAGCCAAGTAACAGACACTTTTTTAGCTTCCTGAACCAATCTTTATTTACGTTAATATGGATCTTATTGGCACTAAAATCTTGAGTATTTGCCTGAATGCCATCATGTGTGATGTTTGCAGTGATGGCTAGGCTATACGGCGCACCCATGAGTATACTGCTTGTTACCGTAAACCCGTTGTCCAAATGTGTATTAGTAATATTGATATTCCCATTGACATCGAGGGTCGCATTTTCATTGTTCCAAGTGACCGTTGTTTCAGCAATTTCGTATTCACCTGTCCAAAAACTGAGGACACCTGTGTGAACGGTCCGATCTTCATCTTTTTGGATGGCACCATCCAATTGTTTTGCGTTAGCGCGTGTGTTTCCAGGTTTTCGATACCAAAGTTTTGATTGATCCACATAGATACTTCCTGTAGTGACGTCTGAAACAATCGGGGCTCCATCCACAAGCATTAACTCAGGAACTTGAACAGAGGGCGTACCTGTTAGATCCAATTCGTGGGTGCTATCAACAATAAGTGTATTGACCGAAATGGTACCGTGAACGTCTAACGTGGTTTGTGGACTATTTGTACCTATTCCCACTTTGACATTCTCGGATGCATTATAGAGATCACCGGCAGTGTTTGTTTTCCAAGGTGAAACAGACGGGGAAAATAGCTCTTCGTTAATGTAGAGAGCATCGTTAATATTGAGTTTTCCATTGATATACATATCATAAATAGATGTGAGATTATCTGTTCCTACTGCAACTTTGCCGTCAAAGATGGTATTCCCACTTACATCTAAATGGGTTCTTGGCGTATAGGTCCCTATCCCAATATTTTCAGTGCCAATACTTATGGGGGGCTTTGTTGCAGTGAGAGCAGAGCCTTGATTAATGGTGAACATGTTAGCGGTGACACCTAAGGTAAAATAATCAGTACCATCAATATCAAATGTAATAACAGGGTCTTTGCCGCTTCGATCCGAGAGCTCAAGTAAACTATTGGGGGATGGTGTTCCAATGCCCACCATACCCTGAGTTCGTGATGTAATTCCGTTTGATATACCTGGATCGGACCAAGGTGAACCAGGGTTTGGTTGTAAGGTAATTAGATTTTCTCCAAGCGGGTCATCTGGATCAATCTTTTG
>CAZIOF010000133.1:0-3124 GCA_964540745.1 uncultured Candidatus Marinamargulisbacteria bacterium | reverse complement strand
ACCCGGTCGGCTTGAACAGCGGTACGAAGTAGTCCCCGTAGTCTTCGCAGGTCACTTCGACCGTCATGCCTACGCGGATGGCATCAAGTTCGCAGTCGACAATGTTGGCCCCCAGCCTGATAGTGGGGTCCTCGTCAATTTCGACGAAACCGAAGGCTTTGGGCGGGTCGAAACCAGGCATAATCGGTTGGTGGTTGATAGTGAACGCGGCCACCGTCCCCCGGCCACTCACCACCTTCGGTTCAAGTACCCGACTGTGGCAGTAGGGTCACACCGGTGCCGGCGGATGGTGCAGTCGCTCACAGTCGTTGCACCCGGCAATCCGCAGACGCCCGTCTGCCCCTGATGTCCAGTAGAACCCGTCCTCTGGCCCCGGGTCGATAACACGGGTCGGGGTTCCGGTCATGTCAACCCCCGGGTGAGCAACAGCGCTCCGCATTCCGGACCGCCGCCTGCTCCGACCACTGCCACCTCAGCATCCTCAACCTGCAGGTGGGCCTGGCCGCGAAGTTGCATCACCGCCTCGTGGAGGAACCCGAAGCCGTGCAAGCGCCCTCCGGAGAGCTGTCCTCCCCAGGTGTTGAGAGGTAGGGCGCCCCCGTGGGCGATCCTGGTGCCGTCCTCCACGAAGGGGCCCCCTTCCCCTTTGGGACAAAAGCCCATGGCCTCGATCCAGGCAAGGGTCAGCCAGCTGAACCCGTCGTAAAGCTGCGCGGTGTCGACGTCCGCAGGCGTGAGCTCGGTCCGCCCCCAGAGTGACGCCGCCGAGTCGCGCATGCCCATGGTGGTCAGGTCATCGAACTGGTCCCAGGATGGACGGCCTCGGTGGGCGGTCCCCAGCGCGTTGACCTGGACTGGGACCTGGGGGGCATCTCCAGCGTGGTCGCGGTGTGACACGACGACCGCGGTGGACCCGTCGCAGGGCACGTCACAGTCGTAGAGACCGAACGGCTCGGACACCATTCGTACTTCGAGGTAATCCTCCATGGTCATGGGTTCGGTGTAGATCGCCTTCGGGTTGGACGCCGCGTGGTTGCGGGCGTTGATGGCGATCGCTCCGAGTTGTTCCCGCGTCGTTCCGTAGTCATGCATGTGGCGGTTTGCGTAACAGGCGATCCAGTTGGCCGCTGAGGCGGCACCGTAGGGGATCAGGTACCGGAAGGCCGGTGGCACACCACCACCGGTGGCTGAGGCGCGTACAGGCCCGCCGCTGCCTTCGACGACGGTCCGGAAGACGAGCACGTGGCGGGCCAAACCGGCGCCCACGGCCAACACCGCCTTGTGCACGGCTCCTAGTTGCCCGCTGGTTTCGAGGCCTCCGTCCCGCCAGTTCAGTGATAGCCGGAGGGTGTCGTGCAGTTCCGCCCCTGAGGCGCCGCCGAAGGGGCCGCCCGAGCCCGGGTAGGTGGAGAGGCCGTCGATGTCTTCGACGGTCAGGCCGGCGTCCTCTACCGCCCGGAGGGCGGCTTCGATGGTGAGGTCGAGGCCTGACCGGTGGAGCCGACGGCCGATGTCGGACTGGGCGGTTCCGGAGATGACCGCTCTTCTCTCCAGCGGTTCGTCCATCACTCGTCCTCACCGGTGGTGAACACCCGGTCGACCACTACGTCGGCCGCTTCGTCCGCGGGGCCTTCCCACTCCACAGCACCATGGGCCAGCACGGCTACCCGGTCACAGAGTTGGAGAGCCTGTCCGACTTGCTGTTCAACGATGAGCACCGCCGTTCCTGCCTCGCGGATGGCCCGCAATGTTCGGTAGACCTCGTCGATGATGATAGGGGCCAGCCCCAACGACAGCTCGTCGGCTATCAGCACTTTGGGTGGGTCCACTAGGACTCGGGCCATGGAAAGCATCCGTTGCTCCCCACCGGAGAGGGTGCCGGCTATTTGGGACCGGCGGTCACCCAACTGCGGGAACAGGTCGTAGGCCTGGTCCAGGGCCCCGGTTAGCCCGGAGGCGCTGTGGGTTCGGTGGAAGGACAGTCTCAGGTTCTCGGCAACAGTCAGAGTGGCGAACACGGAGCGGCCCTCCGGGGCGTGGGCCACTCCGGCGCGCGCGTATTGGTGGGGTCGGACTCCGGTTAGGTCTTCACCGTCTACCAGCACTGAACCGGAGGTCGGGGCTACCAGGCCGCTGGCTACCCGGGCCACAGTGGTCTTGCCGGCACCGTTGGCTCCCAGCAGGGCGACCGATCCACCGGCGGCCACGGTGAGCGACACTCCGAACAGGGCTCGGAACGGACCGTATGAGGCGTCCACCTCCCTGAGCTCCAGTACCGGGTTCACCGACTGGCCTCCAGATCGCCCAGGTAGGCGGTACGGACCCGGTCATCGACCATCATCTCCTCGGTCGGTCCATCGGCGATTAGGTGACCAAAGTCGAGGACGTAGCTCCGCTCGGTGAACGCGGCTACTAGTTCTACGTCGTGTTCGACGAGTAGGACGGCGAACCCCTTCTGCCGTTGGATCTCCACCAGAGTGGCGGCCAGGGCATCAGTTTCTGTCCTGTCGAGGCCGGACGACGGTTCGTCTAGGAGGAGCAGCCTCGGGCCGGTCACCAGCGCCCTACCGACCTCGACCAGGCGACCTTGGCCCAGGCTGAGGGCTTCGATGGGCTCGTCGGCCAGCTCGGTCAGTCCCAGCAGGTCCAGGACCTCGCCACATCGGCGGGTCTCATCTGGGGTGGGACGGCCCCGTCCCAGCAGGTCTTTCCAGAGGGCGCCGTCGCCCCGACGGACCCGCTCGGCGATAAGAAGATGCTCAACAACGGTCGTGTCGCTGAACAGTTCAATCCTCTGGAACGTACGCCCCATCCCCATGCGCGCCCGTCGATGCACTGGCATGGAACCTAGGTCGGCCCCGTCGAGGCTCACTGAGCCGGTGTCGGGGCGGAGGTTGCCAAGTATGCAGTTGAACAGCGTGGTCTTGCCAGCACCGTTGGGGCCGATGAGGCCAACCCGTTCGCCTTCGTCGACCCGGAGAGTGACGTCGTCGTGGGCACGTATACCTGAAAACGACTTGGTGATTCCAACGGCGTCGAGGTGGCCGTTCACGACGATGTCTTCTGGGTGGTCCGGTCACACTCCCGTAGGTCGAAACGTTCGTTGAACCGTCGGGTGACCCGA
>CAZIOF010000132.1:0-3164 GCA_964540745.1 uncultured Candidatus Marinamargulisbacteria bacterium | reverse complement strand
ATTCTCATTAACCTCATCTTTATGGTTCTCATTGTTATCCAGCCAGAAAAGCATTGCCGGATCACTCGACAATTCGAGGAGAATCGTTCGGAAATCCGCCATTCCCACACGTCGGAACATTTCAAGCTGACGGCGGTTAGTCCGAGGGTGAGCTGATTTGGAAGGTGCACATGCAAATACCCCATGCCAGAACAGTGACATCTTCTCTTTGAGAGGGCGCTGGGAGTTGACCATTTGAAAGATCCATTTCCCTGGTGAACTGGCCCCCGGACCACCAATCCCACGATAGAATCGTAGTAATACATCTTCGTAGTCTTCTGGCGCCGGCTCATCAGGCAACGGACCATGGAGGAAAGGGTGAACAATATCCGGGTAGCCATTAGAAAATCGCTCTGGGTGGACAAGGTCGTCAACGACTTGATCATACCCACGCGATGTCAAGCCCTCAAGCTCAACTCGTGTAGCCCCCATCCCTGCCCTTCTCATCAGATGAGCCATGGACGCGACTGCGGTGTTCGGCATGGTATACCCTCCTTGCCGTTTTGAACCTCGTACGCAACCGGTGAGAGGATTGTGACACAGGTTCCAATACAGGTCAACGCCTTGGAGATACTCCTCATCTCGTTGTCGCAGGGTTCCTCATTTCAGGTACAATGCCACTGCATTTTATGGATAAAACAGTGACATCAATGGTGGTTCCAAAATGAGTAATGACTCTAATCAAGTAACACCGAATTACATTAAGGGATTCCATAGCATCTACACTGGGGCGGAAACCGATGAGGACACAGCTTTCGTGCAGGAAAAGCTCACCCATGTCAAAGCTCACATTACATCCTACAATCTCGGTGACAAAGAAGTTGAGATAATCAATAAAGTATCAAGTTCCTACGACAAATTATCCCAAAATGCCGCCCTCGAAAAAGACGATCTGATTTTACAAGAATATGAAATCGCTGAGCTAAAACAAATTTCAGATGTGAACCTAGCAAGATATTTTGTGTATAGGTACAAATACGACGTGTACCCGAAAATACATTTTGCAGACGAATACCCCCCTTGCATCCAAATTGAGCCGACATCGATTTGTAACTATAGATGCGTGATGTGTTTCCAAATTGATGAATCTTTTTCCCATAAATCGAATGGCTTTATGGGTATGATGTCGATGGATACTTTCAAAGGGGCAATTGATGAAATTGCTGGAAAAATAGAAGCTGTCACTTTTGCATCTAGGGGCGAACCTACTTTACACAAAAATTTTGTGGAGATGCTCCGTTACTGTGAAGGCAAATTTTTGGGTCTGAAGATGAATACCAATGCTTCCATGCTGAACGAAAAACTTATCCACTCGCTGCTTTCAAGTGACCTTCAGACGATCGTGTTTTCAATAGACGCGAGGGATAAGGAAGAGTACGAAAGAATCAGGGTAGGAGGCAAATTCGAAAAAGTTGAGCGGAACCTGGAACTGTTCAACAACATTAGGACGAAACACTATGACAGGGATAAGAAAATTGTGAGAGTTAGTGGGGTAAAAATCAACGAAGAACAAAATGTTGAAGATATGAGACAGAAATGGGGCGAAATAGTCGACAGTGTGGCGTTTGTAAATTACACACCGTGGGAAAACTCCTATGAAAACAGCGTGAATAACATAACGTCCCCATGTCAGGAGTTATGGCTGAGAATGTTCGTGTGGTATGACGGAAAAGTAAACCCTTGTGACTACGACTACAAATCAAAGCTGTCAAAATGGAGTCTGGGAGATAATACAATCAGCGGAATATGGACCTCTCCAGAATACAATGACTACAGAACGGCCCACTTGCAGCAACAGAGGAGCAGACTGGACCCTTGCAAGCGATGCATAAGTACTTAATCTCCTCACCTTCAAGATGCATATAGGGATTATTGGATATCGGGGTCATAGCCAAAGGCTTCTCGAAATATCTCTGAAGAATACATCGGTATCTCACGTCTATGTCTTCTGCCGAGACTCCAAGACAGCAACAGATCTATCTAAGTCGAATCATCCGAAGAAAGTTACTTACACATCCGATTTATCTGACTTGGTAAGTTTACGCGCAATAATAATTGCGTCAGACAACGAAAGTCATGTTAGTTACATCAAAACGTTCCTCGACACCGACGCATATATCTTTTGTGAAAAACCAGCTTGTATAAATCTGAGCGAATATAGTTTCTTGAAAAATTTGTCCTCACCAAATAAGAGCAAAATATATTTTAATTTTAATTTAAAGAAATCCGTGCTGTACGATGAATTAAATGAACTCGTCGCATGCAACAAATATGGTGATCTATTTAACATCTCGATTAGATTAACCCACGGACTAGCATTCAAGCCCAAATTCAAACAAAGCTGGCGATCGAAAAAGGTAAATATCTTCCAATCCATCGCAGGCAATCTCGGGATACACTACATAAACCTGCTGGAACATTTCCTCGGCAAATCCTCAATTTCACAAATCAACCTAAGTGCAGTATCTAGTCAACACGTTATAGACACTGCTCATATATACTCAGAATTCAAAGAAAATGTATCTTCGTCAATATTCCTAAGCTACGCGAGCCCTTATTCTTACAATATGTTGCTCACATTCACAGATGCAATTATAGAATTCACCGCCGGTACGATATACCTATCACACCCACGCGATACCTTCGATAAAGATGGCTTGTTCACTAGCCCAACCAAAAATATCCTGAAAACCTTTGACAAAGAATTTACCAGCATTTCTATGAAACAATCAGTTGATTATTTCCTTGATATTGCTTCCCGTGAAGGGCAGTTCCCGATATCCGATTTCACCGAAAATATCGAAACAACACACACAATACTTAATTCAACTACATCACCGGATCTATATACAGCAGGCTAGCCTAAATCTTAGCCTCTGCCTTACCAGTTCGTGTAAGAACCATCACGCTTACGTATTAGTTTGAACTCGCGCTTTTCGAACTTCGCTTCCTTGACAGCCT
Organism: uncultured Candidatus Marinamargulisbacteria bacterium; assembly: GCA_964540745.1. GTDB lineage: Bacteria > Margulisbacteria > Marinamargulisbacteria > JABIPA01 > JABIPA01 > CAZIOF01. Next base: position 164 of record CAZIOF010000132.1, on the reverse strand, counting down.
CTTCGTTCACCTCAATCCCTAGGCCTGGAGCAGTCGGCACCGCATACCTGCCATTATCAACCTTGGGACGGATAGGAAATATTTCATCACTGAAGTTATCTGAACCTGTGGGGCCTGCCCCTGTCTCGAACCAGGCTACTCCCGCAGACGCAGCACACATATGG
>CAZIOF010000131.1:0-9178 GCA_964540745.1 uncultured Candidatus Marinamargulisbacteria bacterium | reverse complement strand
AAAGTTTATTTATTTGAGGAACTAACTCTAAGCTCTCCAATGATGATGATGACCAAAACTGCAAGAGCACAAATTGACCATGTAGATCACCTAAAGTTAACGGGTTCTCAATATTTTCCCATTGTGACGAAACAAAGTCAGTTGCAGGTGTTAACTCTTCATAAAAAGAAAACCCCCATACGGATGGTTGTATCGTTAAGCAAACAAGCGTTACTAGTGATAGTATTGTTAGTCTCATTATATACTAATAGTAATATTAAATATTGTGTTTGACGAGTTTTTTCTTGACACCAAAAATGCTTTTATCAAATGGAGGGTTTACCTAAGGGACGGTACACACTAAAATCACTATTAATGGCAAAAGTTAGATTAGATAAATTTCTTCAGGATAAAGGATTCGTAAACTCCTTAAAAGAAGCCCAGGCCGCTATCCTATCCGGTAACGTCTTTCTTAATAATAGACGATGTGATAAATGTGGCCACCAAACAGCCCCTGATGCGACTATAAGGCTTAGAAAATCACAAAAAGCCTATGTGAGTCGTGGGGGAACTAAATTACAAAGCGCTTTAGACATACTCAATATCCATGTTCAGGGACGTATTGCTCTCGATATCGGTGTTTCAACAGGTGGCTTTAGTGATATCTTACTTCAACGTCAGGTAAACCAAGTCATAGGCGTCGATGTCAGTTATGGCATCGTTGACTTAAAAATTCGAGAACACCCAAAGTTTCAGATTATTGAACGCCAAAATGCACGTTATCTCACAGACTCTATTCTTAAAAAAGTGATCAAAACACCTCAGCACATTAACCTTGTTGTCATGGATGTCTCATTTATTAGCGTCACCAAAATATTGCCAAAACTACCTTCTATAATCAGCCCTGATGCAGACTATATCATCCTCATCAAACCTCAGTTCGAAGCACCGAAAGAATGGGTAGGAAAAGGCGGTCTTATCAAAGACCCCTCCCTCATTAATAAAACATTAGAGCAGGTTAAACAAATTTGCGAATCCTCACAATTCATGTTTGTTGACAGCTGCCCTTCGGGAACATTAGGAACCAAGGGAAATCAGGAATATTTCTTTCACCTAAAATCCCAATGATAACTAATCCCAAAAAACATACTTATGTCGCCATGAAGATATCCCTTTTTATCACATTGCTATACACCTGGTATATCAGTATTCTCTGTGCTATTAAACACATCCCTTTTTATATTCGTTATCCAAGACTTGGTGTGCTATCACTGTTCTTCATGTTGGATTATATATCTCAGTACTCGATACATCGTGAACGTTCAGAAAAAGCCACTCTAGACTGTCCTCCTAGCGAATTAATCTATGGTGAAACCCCTTTTTATAGTCTTAAACCTATCACGTCGTTTATAGATGGCTCCCCTCATGCCTTTCTTGATCTTGGCTGTGGTAAAGGAAAACTCATTTATTTCATGTCAACGGTACATCATATACCTGCAACAGGCATTGATATCATCCCCTCCTATATCAAACAGGCCTCTAAACTGTCTAAACTCTTACGGTACAAAACTGTACGATTTATTGAAGCGTCGCTATGGGATAAAACACTTCTTAAACATGAGATTAGCAAGCATACACTTATTTATGTCAGTGATTTATGTTTCTCCCGCTCTTTACAACAACACATTCTTTCTTGCATTCTCGAAGCAGCTCCACTTCATAGTATTATTATCACTATGGCAGGGCCGTTCACATCACCTCATGTTCAACTCCTCAAAGAGGAGCCCATTCAATTCGGATGGGGAAAAGGGTCGCTATACATTCATAAATTAATTCCGGTATAATATCTACCTAATAGCCTTTTTAAGGCTATTTTACCCAAACAAATAGGATACCCCATGTTACAAACGCTTAGAATTGAACATTTTTACCTTATTGAGCAGGCAGAACTCATCTTCAAACCTGGTCTTACCGTTATTACCGGCGAAACGGGTGCTGGAAAATCATTAATCCTTCGTGCTCTAAATCTACTCCTGGGAAAAGCCTCCTCATCAGGTTGTATCCCTCCTGATCAACCTCATTCGATTATTGAAGGGGTCTTTACCTTTAAGGGCTGTCCCACACCTCTCAAGCCTTATCTTGATGATCACAATCAACTACGTATTTTTAGACGACTATCAAAAACATCCTCTTCTACTATTCGTTTGAATAGCGAAACCATCCCCCTCAAAAAACTTCGATCATTAGCGCCCTATCTAGCACAAAGTATTGGTCAGCATGAACATCTTCACTTATTTTCTCCTGACACCCAATTATCTCTTATCGATCACTTTGATACGACCACTTTAACGCCATTGATCACGGCTTATAAGGACACCTACAAAAAACTGAAGGCTATAGAAAAACAGCGTCAAGAAACATCAGAATATGATACCAATCACATTGATTTCTTAACCTTTCAGGCCACTGACATTTCAGACCAACAATTCGCCCAAGATGAAGAAACTCATCTCAAAGAAACCTCCCGACAATTACAACAAATTGAACATATCAGAAAAGAAGTGTCTCTACTAAAAGAAACCCTATATAGGGTGGAAGGCAGCTTAGCCACCTGTCAACAAACGGCTTCCAAATTGTCGGATACATCAGAATCTTTTTCAATCATTCACGACCGCATTACGTCTCTAGCGCTTGAAACAACTGATATTTACCAAACTGTGCAAGACAAACAACAGGAAATTAGTCACTTAGAAACACACAATCAGGCATCTATAGAACAACGGCTTGATACCATTTATACTTATAAAACGAAATACAAGGTTAGGACCCTAGAAGAACTGATTGAGAAACATATTCATATTAAAGAAACACTCGATAATATAAACAATCAACGTCAACAAATAATAGACCTAACAAACACCTATAATACCTACCTAAAAGACTGTCAGACAGCGGCCTTAACACTTCATAAAGCTAGAAAAAAAGTCGCCTCTGAATTAGAAACCCATTTACAGATTGAATTGGAATCACTAAACCTTACTAATTGTTCACTGGCTATTAACCTTATCTTTGATCCTAATACCTGCAGCCCTTCTGGCGGCGACCTGGTTGATTTTCGTATCTCAACTAACCCTGGCTCCCCATTGGCGCCTTTACGAAAGGTTGCCTCTGGTGGTGAACTTTCTCGTATTTTATTGGCTATCCAAAGCCTCTTCTCTGAACAATTAAAGGACTCCTGCTTGGTTTTTGATGAAATAGATACGGGTGTAGGTGGCTTAACAGCTAGTAAAATCGGAGATAAACTCAAATCTATTAGTGTACATAACCAAGTCATCACCATTACACATCTTGCCCAAATTGCATCGCTAGCACATCATCATATCTGTGTGGAAAAGTTTCAGAATAATAGCCATACGTCATTAACTATCCAATCATTAGATGAGTCTGTTAAACAACACGAACTTAAACGAATGATGGGAGGACAACAATTACTTTCTTTGGTAAAATCCAATAACACTCTAACAAAAGGCGGCTAATATGTGCGGTATTGTAGGCTACATTGGATCGAAAGATATAGAAAGTGTTTTACTCGTTGGTTTGGAGCGATTAAGTTATCGCGGCTATGACTCCTCTGGAATTGCCACTATAGAAAAAGGTGAGCTCAGTCATTGGAAACGTGCTGGTAAGATTCACCAATTAACAAAAGCTCTTAAACCACTTAATATTAAGGCTGATCTCGGCATTGGGCACACGCGTTGGGCAACCCACGGGCAACCTACACAAGTGAACGCACATCCCCAAATTAGTCAAAATAAGAAAATCGCGCTTGTTCATAATGGCATCATTGAAAATTATATGAGTTTACAGAGAAAACTCATTAAAGAAGGTGCTATCTTCCATTCAGAAACAGACTCAGAAGTCATTATTCACCTTGTTGAACGGTATCACCAAGATTCTTTAGCTGAGGCCGTTGAAAAAGCTGTTTTAGACATTGTTGGGACTTATGCGATTGCCGTTGTCTCCGAAACCAACCCTGATCGTATTGTGGCTTGCCGTAAAGGAAGCCCCCTCATTATTGGCCTTGGAAAAAATGAAAATTATATTTCATCAGACATCAATACCATTATCCCCCACACAAAAGATGTTATTTACCTAGATGACAACGAAATCGCCATCATTACTCGAAAAAAGGTTGTCATTAAAAAAGTGGGTGGTGTGGAAATAACAAAAAAAATACAACACATTACCTGGGATGCGACTACATCTGAAAAGGAAGGCTATGCACATTACATGCTCAAAGAAATCTTTGAACAACCTGCTGTCATTCGAAATATCCTTTCTAAATATCTCGATAAGAAAAATACTATTTCACTAAAAAATGTAGACATTAATAACAAAACATTTGCCCATATTAGTCGTTTCATCATCCAAGCTTGCGGAACATCTTGGCATGCGGGTCTTATTGGCAAATATCTTCTGGAACGGTATGCCAGAGTCTTAACAGAGGTTGATATCTCATCAGAGTTTAGATACAAACAAATGATCGGCGATGGTAACGAGATTGTCATTGCCATCTCTCAATCTGGTGAAACAGCCGATACAATTGCATGTATTCGCGAGGCTAAGAGTAAATTTTTTAAAGTATTATCCTTTGTTAATGTCAAAGGTAGTACTATCGATCATGAATCAGATGGCGTGATTTACTCTCATTCTGGACAAGAAATCGGCGTTGCCTCAACGAAAAACTTTATTGCCCAGCTCGTTACATTATACGTCTTTGCATTACATATTGGTCATATTCGATGGACAACGTCGAAAAAAGAAAGCATGGATATCATCAATGGCTTGAAACGTCTCCCTGAATATGTTGAAAAGATATTGTCTCAAGCTAAAAAGATTGAAAAGATTGCTGAGAAATACTATAAAAGTAGAGAGTTCATCTTTATTGGAAGAGGGATCAATTTTCCATCGGCTTTAGAGGGTGCTCTTAAGTTAAAAGAGATCTCATATATTCACGCCACTGGATATCCTGCCGGCGAACTGAAACATGGCCCTATTGCTTTAATCGACGAGAACCTACCTGTTGTTTGCATTTCCCCAAAATGTGGAACTTACGACAAAATGATAAGTAATATTCAAGAAGTTCGGGCACGAAAGGGCCAAACAATTGTTATTGCAACCGAGGGAGATAAAGCGATTGGACACCATTCTAATGATATTATCTATATACCAGAGGTCCCCGAAGATCTTACCCCTATCTTAGTCGCAGTTCCACTCCAATTATTAGCCTATTATATCGCTGTAAAATTGAATTGTGATGTAGACCAACCACGAAACTTAGCAAAAAGTGTTACTGTTGAGTAAGTGCAGATACACTCATAGCCACTTTTTTTCAGTCTATTGACCTAATAGATAGCTATACCCTATTCGAACTGAACCTATAAAGGATGACATTATCATTAGCTTACCAACAACAACTACACATCACCTTATATTAATTGGCTTAATGGGTTCTGGAAAAACCTCTATTGGAAAGTTATTAAGCAAAAAGTCAGGCCTTCCTCTCATTGATTCTGATAAATTTATTGAAGAAAAAGAAAACTGTACGATTACAGATCTCTTTGAAACTAAAGGTGACGACTATTTTCGTTCAAAAGAACGAGACTTCTGTTTAACTATAAAAGACTACCCTCCTCACATTATCTCAACAGGTGGCGGCATTATATTAAGTTCTCAAAATAGAGATCTCATCAAACGTACAGGAAAGGTCTTTTATTTACATACCTCTCCAACGGTCCTTGCTAAACGTCTCAAACATAGCAAAAAAAGACCTTTATTAAATAAGGGAAATAAATTTTTAATTTTCAAGGACCTCTATAATAAGCGACATCGATATTATCAAGAAACGGCACACCATGTTATTCATTGTAATAGACGTACATTTTCAGACATTGGTGAATTAATCCTCTCGATTGCCTTTAACTCACATCCATAAACGAGTATATGTGTTGTTTCAATTCAATTCTTTACAAATTTTTATAAATTCACCTTTCCCAACGTCGAAAGACCTACTATAATATATCTATATCCTTGACAAATGATACTTTTAATTTAAAACAATGTCTGTATAATTTTAAATTATACAAACACATCCAGATCGACAGGAGCAACTAACGTGAGCCAACAAACATCCACAACGATTTTCAAAACCATAAAGATACTAAAATGGCCAGGAGACTTACATCCGGAAAAAAGTGAGCCTGTATTACCCTCAACACAACTCAATTTACATCATGAATCGGTCAATATGCTAATGCCATTACATCAAAATCAATTCTGCAGCGTTTCAGATGACAACAGTATTAAGGTATGGTCCCTTAAGGAAAACAAATGGGTGTTAGATCAATCCATTCGAAAACTGGCACGTTCAGTCAATCATCTTATCCAACTTAATTCATCTCAATTATGTGCCGCTAGTGGCCTTAACAAATTACAACTATGGCAATTAAATGACGCCCATACATGGCGACCGTTTCAAACACTTATTGATGATAGCGCAGTTCTCTCTGTATCTCTTTTAACAAATGGTCAACTATGCAGTTACGCCTGGGATAACAGAGTCTCGTTTTGGGATAAAACAGATTCAAATCTGTGGAAAAAAACAACCTCCTTCAAAGCCCACTCTGAACTCATCAACAGTCTCATTGAGCTTAAGGATGGGACGCTGTGTACGACCTCCGATGACACTACCGTCAAATGCTGGGCGCCCTCACAATCAGCCCCTTTATTGACAATGACACATCATCAGGCTCCTGTTAATCAAGTCATTGAACTCAATCAGACAGGTTTATGCAGTATTGATGATGACGGGCTTGCTGTTATTAGCGATCGTAAGTCTGGCGATATGCTAGCAACGCTTATGCATGGCAATGAAAAGGTAAAGGCTGTGATTCAACTCAATGACACTATGATCTGTACGCGTACCGATCAACATGCACTTTACCTCTGGGAATCAAGCACACCAACCAAATGGGGATGTAAACAAGCCTTCCAAGCACACGACAACACTATTTCATCCTTTGGAGTACTAAAAAACGGATTGTTATTTAGTAGTTCTCAGGATAAGACTGCCAAGGTTTGGGACATAAACACAGGTAAGTGCCTTCATCATTTGGGGGGCCTACAATGCGGCATCATGGATGCTATTGAACTCCATACAGGTCAACTTTGTGTTGCCACCTGGGACGGTTCTGTAGCTATTTATGACCTATAGATTTACATTTAGAGCTGCCTAAGAACCTTATATTTCTTGACGGGATTCTTTTAAGGGCTTCTTATCCAAGTCCTTTTGACTAAGAAGCTTCTCTAGCTTAGCAAACTGTTCTTGTCCAGGCAGAGTGGGTTCCTTGAAAACCTCTTGGCAGGATAATCGCATCCCATCAGCTCCACCTAACACTAGTTTATTCATATAGCGGGCCTTTACATCCTGTAGGGGTTGGTCCTTCACCAATTCTGTTTTGTATACTCTTAAATCTTCCCCATTACCAAATCTTGATATGGCTATTTAACGTTATACTGATTACCATTTTTATTCCTATTAATAACACATTATTTTAATAAAACATTGCTTAGTCCTGCCACAGAATGGCGGCTTCTCACCCCGCTGAAACACCTCCTTCAAGCTGGCGCCACTGTGAATAGAAAGGGGGACTCACTATGGACCGTTGTTCACTAGACGTTAGCTCTCAATCATCACACAGTCATCACCCTACTTTTGGACAATGAGGCAGGCATTGAAACTCAAATACATGAGGGCCACACACCACTGTACTTGGCTGCTAAACAAGGTCATTTGGCTATTGTCAGGATACTCATATTACGACAGGCCTCTTTGAACTCTCCTGACAATCAGAGATGGACGCCTCTTCACAAAGCTATCTTTTGGAAACATACGCCTGTTACTGGTGCTCTGATTGATAATGGTACCCGCCTAGACACTCAATTAATCGCTGGTACATATATGGAAAAAAGGCCTTAGATATCGCCTACATGAACGACTTGCATGCTATCGTTGATTTGATTAAAAATGTCCTTCAGAAAAAAGGACAGCTATTCATTTCTGCAAGCGAACCAAGTTTGGAATGATAAATAATACTGTATAAGCCTATTTTCATTGTTCCTAGTGTTGAGATTTCATGTTAATAACGTCTAATAACTGCTTTGGGAATTGAAATTCACTTTGTTCAGACATCCATTTCAGAAGTCGACAATAAATAACGCTCAATTCTGCTTTAGAGATACGATCATAGGGTCTCAACCGTTGTAAATGATCACCACCATAGCCTAATGCTGAAATATAAAGACCGACTCGACGCTTCATATCCTCACTCATCGCACTTATGTCTTTATAGGGCGACATATCCGGCAATGCCCTGCTTCTGTAGCCTAAATCTGACAAAACGTTACTTATAGCTAAAATAACATCCAGACGAGTCAATAATCGATTGGGCTGATACAACGACCGTTTATACACATCTTCTACTTTATCAAAGGCAAAAAGACCTAATTTGTCTGATTCATTAAGTAAGTCACGATCCTTTGGCTCAACATCAACAAACTGATGGGTCGGATTATAAAGAGCAGGCATGGCGATATGATCTACATACTCAACACGTAAGGGCACGTTTTTTTCTAGGACAACACGACCATCGGTAGATAACGTTAAGTGAATTTGATAATTACCTGCTTTTGCTGGTAGCCCTGATTCTGTATTCCCAGACCAATACGCGGCATGATCACCTGAAAACTCTTTTACAGAAGACTTTAAGATTTTAATAGTATGCCCATCTTCGTCTTTAATAAGCATATCTATGTCATAAGATAATCCCAATATATCAATAATTGAATAATCAATTTTTGTACGGGTCTCTTGAACAATGCGAGGCAAATGAGACGCTAAAACAAGTAACCGTGTTGCACTCTTCTTAGTAACCTCTTTTTTAGGTTCAAATAAGGCATGTGTTATGGGGCCTTTATTAGGAGTTGGGCTCAATATCCCTTCGTCAATTCCTAATGTGGATAAAATCGCCGCGTCACGACGTGCCCAATGTGTCTTTAGATCAATAAAGTCTATCGTTGAAGCAAACTTATATTGACGATGAACCTTGGGCGCCGTTAATAAACATTGAATCGATGATTC
>CAZIOF010000130.1:0-12527 GCA_964540745.1 uncultured Candidatus Marinamargulisbacteria bacterium | reverse complement strand
CACTGCATATTGCGGCCTTGGGAGGACATACATCTGCTGCAAAAGCACTCCTAGAAGCCGGGGCCGATGTGAATGCTACCGTCACTGACGGTCCTTTTAAAGGCTACACCCCACTGGATGTGGCAACAAACGACGCCATAACAGCCCTACTCCGCGAAGCCGGGGCAACAGAATAGTTTTCTTTTCTATACGCCTGTCTCATAAACGATCGTTTATGACACACTTTTTTTATCATGAGGTTATGACACAATTTTAGCGTGCTAATCCGTCTCATAACCCTGTCGCATAGTCTATGTCTCATAACTCAGTAATGACACAGAGTTATGAAGCAACGTGATATACAATAAGTCCTTATAAAAACAACGAGACAATCCACACCAACTTAAGACATTGAACCTTTACATACAAATAGGTCTATTCCATAATCAACACATGTCCACGTCCCGATCGTCGCTCATGATAACCATCCTATTAAGTCTCTGCATGATGGCCTTGATGGTGACGCCACTTAAAACACTCATCCAACATAGCTTAGATCCTTATGCCTTTAATGATGATGCTCGGCCACAAATCACCCCATTTTTTACATACTACACAAACACACCAGAAGTAGACCCTTATATCCACCAATTTTATCGTAATGTGCATCACCCTATTGGATTCACAATCCTCTATCGTACCGTAGGAAATATAATCAATCCCAAAATAGTAAGTAAACTACTCCCTTTTTTTCTTTGGGCGTTAATCCTATTAAGCCTTGGAAAAACCGCCTACAAACTAGGCGGCACAAAAGCGTCACTGATCATCCTCATATTAGCCTGCTTATCACCCATATTTTGGGATCGACTTGCCGGTGGACTACCCCGTTCATTTGCCTTTCCTGGATTAGCGCTCACCGTATGGGGACTTAGCCATAAAAAGTGGCGGTTTAGCACAGCTGCCATCATACTCACCACAGCCTTTTACCCCGTTGCCGGGGCCATTGGAAGCACCTGGCTATTCGTGAGTCTTCTGCTACAAGGAATAACATCAAACATCCCGTTAAACAAAATCTTTTTACTTAAAGCCGGAGGTCTCTTAATCGGATGTTTACTCCTACAGGTCCTGATCCTCAGTCCCCAACTTGCCCAAACCTCGAACTACGGGAACTATATCTTCTCACACGAAACCCAGGCCTATCCGGAAATATCACCCACGGGTCGTTGGACATCCGGTTATCATTTACCACCCCACCCTTCATTTCTAAAAAGCCTCCTCCCCTATATAAAAAAAGCCGTTGGATGGAATCCTACTGTCAACATCCCTCTTTCGCCACAAGCGCTTTTGAAAATCATCCTATCACCCACATTTCTTCTACTCATATGCCTATGTTGTCTCATCATTCTAGTCCCACCCACCTTAATGTCTCTTGAAGAAACGTGGCTGACACTCACAAGTTGGAGTATAGGACTTATAATCCTACATACAATATCCAGCTATAGCTTCCCATTATTATACTCCCCGGAACGCTATTTACAATTTGGAATTCCTATTTTAGGTCTACTTTGGATAGCCTCGCTCACAAATAAGTTATTATCGTTAAAGACAACCAGGTCGTTACAAATCGTCACCGCAATAACGCTTGGAATCATACTAACAATCACATGCCAAGATCCTAACCGGTATATCACAACATTTATCCAAGCACACAACGACAAAGAACTCTATGACTACGTTAACACATTACCGAAGAATGCCATGATCGCGGGCTGGCCTACAGGGCCTATCGAAAATATACCCTACTTAACAGGTCGAGCCGTACTATTAACCTTCGAAGCACACCAACCTTACTATACAACGTATACACTCACCATGCGACAACGCCTAAATACATTCATTAAGGCCATGTACAGCACCTCAAAAGCGCCGTTAATCACACTTAACAAGTTAGGCATAACCGATATTCTCATCGACATCAGGCACTTCCAAACCCCGCCTTCCTACTTTGAACCTTTCCAATCACTGATTGAAAAAGAAGTATCACAACACAAGACCTATTATCTACTAACCCACCTGGACCAATTAAGCAGGTTCAATAAAGGGCCTTACCATATCATTAACTTAGAACATCTCTAATGAACGAACAAACACTATTATCCCTATTAAAATGGATGGACCAATACATCGGATATGGCCTGTCTTGGGTGCTCCCTCTAAAACGCCATCACGCGAAGCCCGTTATCAATCCACCCAAAACCATTGTATTAATAAAATTTTGGGGCCTAGGAAGCATCACACTCAGCCTACCTCTTATAAAGAGTCTCAAACAACAATACCCTTCAACAAAAATCGTTTTTGTAACACTTGATAAACATCGAGAACTTTTAGAGCTTTGCCCTCTTATAGATACCATTCTTTCCATCACTATAAAAACACCTTTTCATGGCATTTATGCCCTATACAATCTTACAAAAACATTACGAAACCATGCACCAGATATGATATTGGATCTAGAGTTTTTCTCATATACGACAGCTCTCCTCACGTGGCTATCTAAAGCCCCTATACGACAAGGGTTCTCTGCACCAGAAAGGCCCTATGATCGTCGGAAAAAGTACTATTCCAATAGCATTCGCTACAATCGTCATCAACATATGTCTCAACAGTTTTTGAATTTTAGTCCTAATCCCAATACCAAAATCATATTCCCCTCCTTCCAAATAAGTACCGCCATGACGACACTCTCAAAAGAGTCCATCATACTCAATATTAATGCCAGCAATTTAGCCCCTGAACGGCGCTGGCCACTCTCCTATTTTGTAGCTTTATGTAATCTTATTGTAACAACGACATCAGCACCTATTGTACTCATTGGTGACCAATCAGAAACCCATTATACAGAACAATTCCTTGCCCAAATAACAACCCCCGAAAGGGTCCAAAATACCTGTGGCCAATTATCAATCAACGACTTAATCCAAGTTATTAAACAGTGCCTGGTCCTCATCTCTAATGATTCTGGCCCTATTCATATCGCCTCAGCATTAAACAAACCTACCATTGGCTTTTATGGCCCCGAAAGCCCTAAACGATTTGGCCCTCTGGCCACATCACAATTAGTCTTTTATAATCCCCCATCTTGTGGCCCTTGCCTATCGCCTGAAAACCTAAAAGAGAGTCACTGTCATTATCAACAACAATGTCTCACCCGCTTCACCCCTGAACGCGTATGGCCCCAAATTAAGATCGTCATAGAAGAACTTGAGATGATAAAAAAGTACTATGTGCGACAAAAAGAAAAAAGCGACATCGCCTCTTTGACCTGAGTAAGAAGTTGCGACCACGTTCGCAAGGCCCTCAATTGTTTAATCAAATAAGAGGGTCGTCCATAAAACCGTCGATAAGCAGACCTCTGTAACGCCTGGAGTTGCACTCCAGTTAGATCGGTAGTTGCAAAGGCATTCACATGACCCGACTGGTCCATAACCAAAGAGTCTCCATCCCCTAATTTAGTCTCCAAACGCGTTAAAGGCCTTGGCACAGCACAGTTAAAACTGGCATAATCCAAGTCCAAATCAATAGCAAACTGAATCGTCTTTTCAATAGAAACCTTATCTTGCCCTGGAACCCCTAAGAGAAACGTACCCATACGCTTAATCCCTATCCTTTTGGCTAGGGATAGGGTTTTCTCAATTTGAGATCGCGTACAGATCTTTTGATACGCCTTCAGAAGGTGATCATCATGAAATTCCACTCCAAACATAATCACCTGACAACCCGCCTTCTTCATCAACATCATACGATCATGGTCCAACACATCAACCCGAGAAAAACAACACCACTTAAAAGGTGACCCCAGACGAATCATATGCTCAAGAATAAGGGTTGCAGAGGGTCCGTGGGAAAAAAAAGTTTGATCAGATAGATATAAAAAACGAATCCCTTTCTCATACAAATAATCCAGTTCAGCACACACGTCTTCAGGATCACGTACACGATAATCTAGCTGAGACATCACACAAAAGGAACAGGGGTACGGGCAGGAAAACTGAGTTAAAACCGTCGCCATAGAGGAGTGGGTCATAAATGGATAAGAATAATTCGATTTTAAAAAATACTCATGCCGTGGACGAGGCATACGAATAGCCCCCGTTTTCGCCGGAAAACGAGCTGGTCGGATATCCTCTTTTGAAATGAGCCCAAAACCAGACTTCCCCTCACAAAATTGGAGAGCGCCATCATACCAAAAAGCTGTAATAATCGCATCAAGCCATGGAAAGTCACTAAAGCAACGTTGAGGGTCTCTTAGAAGGACGTCTCCCGATAAAAGAAGCTTAATCCCTGGGAATTGTGTTTTAAGATCCCTATAAAAAGCCCTATCCTCATCCAAAGAAACGGCCCCTATCTGCCCAACAATATATCGAGGACAACACAAACGAATATATTCAAAAACCCGCTGAACGGACAAGTTGTCTATAATTGCATCACACAAATGAACGGTATAACCCGCCTCTTCAAAAAAACCCATCTGGATCAATAAATCCACTGGTTGAGGCATATAGTGCGCTTTAGACACCTTTGAACAATAATAATCCCTGATATAACGCCGTTTTCCAGGGGGGTTTAAAAAAAGAACATGGGAATCTTTCATAGATAGGATCACTATATCATAACGATTACCTTGACTCTAGTTATGAACAAAAACATGGGAAAATAAGTAACTACAACACACATTTCTTCTAAAGAAAGGGTATAGAAAATAATATCCAATCTCTCTTTAAACAAATTGACGCCCTGTCTGTAATCTCCTATCCTTGTCCTACAAATAGGGTCTAATACACATGAATCAACGTCACGTTTCTATTGGCATTATCGGCTACGGTTACTGGGGTAAAAAAGTTGCAACCACATTCCATACCCATCCCAATTGCCATGTCAAACGAATTGTCGATACCTCCTCAAGGGCATGCGATGATGCACGGGTAGACTACCCCTTATCCCAAGTCAGTCAACACGTTCAGGATATTATAGACGATAACGAAATCCAAATCGTTGCCGTTGTAACACCCTTAGAGACTCATTTTTCGCTTGGAAAAGACGTCTTATTAGCCAATAAACACCTGTTTATTGAAAAGCCCTATACAACAACCTTAAGAGAAGCCTTATACTTAAAGCAACTATCCGAGAAACATAACACCTGCGTGATGGTTGACTCCGTTTTCCTATTTTCAGACCCCATCCACCATATTAAATCACTCATAGAGACAGAACAGATGGGGACGCTTCTTAGTATTACCGGCAACCGATCCAATCTTGGAAAATTCCAAGATAGGTTAAACGTACTCTGGGACCTAGCGCCTCACGACATCACCATTTTAAACTATTTACTAAACCAACTTCCTGTATCCATATCTGCATTAGGTTGTTCACAACTCCGCCCTACCCAAACAGACCTAGCAACACTCATACTACGATATAAGTCCGGCTTAGAAGCCCACCTATTTTATAGTTGGATTGCCCCAAAAAAAACACGTCTATTTACCATTAACGGAAGTCAAAAACAGCTTCTTTGGGATGACACCCATCCCACACATGCCATCGAATTCTCTCAGAACAATATCACCGAAAATAATGTTCAATTTAATGCCAATAACACAAGAACCTATATCCGTACCCAACAAGAAAACCGACTAGAAAATCAAATCCATTATTTTTTAAACTGTGTCCACACCAAAACAACGCCCATCAATAGCACAATAGCTGGTTGTATCATGACAGGACTATTAGAAACAGCTCAAGAATCGCTCATCCAGAAAGGTGCAACTATTAACTGCCCCACCTTCCCTTTCTCAATCCCACCCCAGGCCCTCTCACCCCGTACCTTCCAAACGATCACCAACCGTGATCAGATAGTCGCTAACGCTAAATGTTAACAATCATTCACCTGATACTCATGTTGAGTTAAGATAAGACTATCGCCATGAGTTTTCAATCTATCAAAAACGTTACCTTTGGACTAAATGTTGTGCTCGCACATCATCTCAATTTATATGATTGTAAGATTGGAGATAACAGCAAAATAGGCAGCTTTGTTGAAATCCAAAAAGGGGCAACTATTGGCCAAAACTGTAAAATTTCGTCCCACTCGTTTATCTGTGAAGGGGTCCATATTTCAAATAACTGCTTTATTGGCCATGGTGTCATGTTCATCAATGACAATTATCCACAGTCCGTCACTCAAGAAAACCAAGTAGAAACAGACGCTGATTGGCAAGACCGGTTCGTCACAACCACACTCCATGACCATGTCTCTATTGGAAGCAATGTCACCCTCTTGGGAAATATAACGATTGGAAAACATGCAATGATAGGCGCAGGAAGTGTGGTCACAAAAGATATTCCTGAACAGGAAATATGGGCGGGAAACCCAGCCAAATTCATACGAAAACGCACCTTAAGCTAGGGTCAAAAGTTCCTGAAATAACGTCCCAATACCATGACCAGAGGACCGGACCGTGATTAAGGCATCTTCTGAATGATAGAGGGGCTTTAAACGTGCATAATCCTCAGTCGATGTAATATTGGCATAGATAGGCAACGGATGAAAACAATACACAGAAAACCCATTAGGGGTAACGATATCCGTTACAGAAAACCCCGATCCATGGGCCACATGAACCAAATCCATCCAGGTCACGGGAACCTGAAGTATCTGAGGATGTGTAAACCAAGGTTTAGAAATACCACTAGATGGATGAACAAAGTAATTACTCTCGATTTCAATACCCTGAGTAGCAAAATAATCACTCAGGATAGAACCAGAACTCAAACAATGAGACCGTAGGACCTTTGCTTCGGGCACAAGCGAAGACATCTCATCAAAAACAGATGTAAACGACCCTTGAGCAGTCCCATCAAGAAGCGGATTAAAATTAGGGTGTATTCCTAATTCAACCATTGGTAAGTCACGCATACGCTTTAAAAGAGGGGTATTATGGGTCATAAAAACAGTCACTTTTGCGCCTGATCCTTCAATAAGATCCAACACATACGATAACACGCTATCAGGAACCCATTCCGCATCAATCGTCAGAAAGGAACGCCCCTGCCATGTATCATCATTGGTTAAAGACACCTGACTAAGCCACTCAAAACCCATCATAACCCTTTCACCACTATCTAAACGTTACATCATCCTAGACCACTTCAAACAAGAACTCAATAATCAACTAAATCAAAAAGCTATGTTGTTATATGTAAGCGACACCATTGAATATGAAGGTGAAGTAAAGCGAGGCCCCTTGACGAGGAGCGCCATAAAATTACGTGATGCAAAGATCTCATGGAAGAGCATCTTTCCCCAATCAGGACCCATAAGTATCGTTGTTTGACACTTAGATAAGTGTTTTTTTATCATAACTATCTCAAACCTTTGAAAATCCAAACAGGTAACACAATGGCAGGTTAATGAAAAAACACTTAGCATTAACAAGGTCTAAAACGACTATGGACTGGCCACCCTGTCTACACTGTTTTGTAAACAGTGATCTAGTAACACAAGTGACAAGGCACTTAAGTCCTGTAGACATTGCTAGACTTATACTTATGTCCTGCAAAATATTACATAATATACCGGTATTAGCCCCTATTTTAATGTATCAATTGGAGCTTAGACTTCCCTATGCCCCTCAAGAACTTCTTCTATATAAGAGTCTCAGGAAGGCTCAGCCAGTTATAGAAAAGGAACTATCTAAATGTCAATCTCTTTTGAAGGAATACACTGATAACTATCTAGTGTTATTAGACACAGGGGAACCCCTATCCTCTGACAAACAAAGCGAACTCATTAAACTCTATCATCTCTCTAATTCACCACTCTCTCCTCTTAAGAATAATAAGAGTGCTACACAGCTTGCCAATGAAACTCAATCCTATATCAATGACAACCTATCTGATGAAAACAAGGCTCTATTCACGATGATTGATGAAACACATAGCGGTGATGAGGAAAAAGATCCTTATAAAGAAGCGCTTACACAGATGCTCATCGATCTCCCACTCCTAGTATTGGCTAAAAATGAGGAAGACGACACCCTCTTGCACTTGGCGGCAGGGGACGCTCCTAAAGCGGTAGCAAAATTACTCATAGACAAAGGGGCAGATGTGAATGCTAAAGATGACGATGGCGACACCCCTTTGATTAAGGCAATAAAAAGGAACCGTTTAAAGGTTGTAGAAAGACTCCTATCCTATAACGCCGATAAGACTATTTCAGACAATAGTGGCACCACCCCACTGCAGTTGGCCGAACTATACAAACGTACAGACATTGCAAACTTACTCCGACCAGCCGAGGCAACCGCATAGTTCGCCTTTCCATGTAGTCTGTCTCATAAGCCATCGTTTATGAGACGAGCCCACCCTGTATGTTTTCAGAACTAGGCTACCAGGTTATTTTTATCAAAATATATAAACACAATAATCATAATATCTTATTTTTAGTCAAACGATATGTAAATTTGATATAACAACACGATTCATGTCAGTCATTGTAGCAGCCCCATACTCAATTAAAGTTGGTATAAAAATTGCATTCTATCTCTATCAGAAAAAGATCCTCTTCGGATTGAACTAAGATAAGGAGATAAATGATGAAAAAATATATCGCACTATTAAGACAATACCCAAGGAAACCATCACGAAATGATTTAAATAAAGATCTTCATATCGCCATAGAAAAAGGAGCGCCGGCGACTGTCCTTGCAATACTTAAGTCCAACGCTGAAGTTAACCACATAAACCAAAACGATAAAACCCCACTCCATGTAGGCGCTGAAAAAGGGGATAAGACCATTACACAGATACTTTTGGAAAGTGGTGCCAACATAAATGCGCCAACTAAACATGGCTATACCCCACTACACTGGGCTGCAATCATGGGTCGTGAAGCTGTTTCAGAAATACTCCTAAGAGCAGGGGCAAACCGTCATGCACGTCTATCTAAAGGCCCATGGATAGGAGAAAATCCGCTACATTGCGCAGCACGTTTCGGACATACAAATACGGCAACCTTATTCCTAGAGTACGCAAGTTCAGAATCGATACAAAGTGCAGAAGAACTATTACATTCGAAAGATAATGATGACTTAACACCACTACATGTTGCTGCTCGAGGCGGATACACAAACACCGTATTATCACTCATAGCCTATAAAGCACCTCTAGAGGCTAGAACTAATTTAGGCGCTACCCCACTATATCTTGCCATAACTCATGGAAAGTTCCAGGTAGCAAATAGCCTTATACAGGCTGGCGCGAATAGCGAATCTAAAGCCAATAACGGTCAAACGCCCAAACAGGTAGCAACAGAGAGCGGTTTTAGTGAGATTGACGAACTTATCCAAAGAGCCAATTAATCTACCACATGCCCATTTTAACAGATCGCGACTCCGCCGGGTCATAATATTATGACACAATTTTTGCGTATTAATCTGTGTCATAAACCATCGTTTATGGGACAAGGTCATCCTGTTTGTTTGTGCATAGCAAACCCAACTACCTAATCGGTACAGGTGGTTGGGTCTTATACCCCCAAAACCCATCAACATCCAACCCCACCCTGTTTGTTAGCGTCTCAGGACTGTCTTAGGGCCGCCATTCCTATCAAAATGAACCCTTTCAGCTATATCTAAAATTCAAATAATGCTAAACTAAACAAGAGAATCATGGCCAGCACACTTAAAACAATCCCTTTAGATAAACCCTTTTTAGATAATCAAGAAATTGAAGAAGTCACCCAAGTGATTCAATCTGGCTGGCTAACACAAGGGCCTAAAGTACTGGAATTGGAAACAGCATTATGTGCCTACACAAAAACCTCTTATGCCACCGCTGTATCCAATGCAACCACCGCCTTGGAACTATCATTAAAAGCAGTAGGTGTTAAACCCGGCGATTATGTCATCACTGTAAGTCACACCTTTATTGGCACTGCCCATAGTATTCGTGCCTGTGGGGCAGAGCCTATTTTCATAGATGTGAAAGAACACCATCCTAATATGGACTTAACGAAATTAAAACACTTTTTAGAAACACAATGCGAGAGCATTGATAACACACTCTATCTCAAAAATCCTACTGATTGGACACATCCCGAGTCCCCTCTAAATCACCATCAAAAGCCCGGTAAGGTTGCGGCTATCGTACCCGTACATCAACTAGGGTTGCCACTCAATATATGGCATCTTCACGACATCATAACACCTTACAACTTGCCCATTGTGGAAGATGCGGCCTGTGCATTAGGAAGCCATATTAAAAATCCCTCTCAAGAATGGACCGCTATTGGGAACTCCCCATCAGACTGCGTTTGCTTTAGCTTCCACCCACGAAAAGTGATTACGACAGGTGAAGGGGGTGCTATCCTAACCCATTCAAAAGCGCTCTCCGATCACTTAAAGTTGCTCCGGCACCAAGGTATGACCGTCTCTGACCATAAACGACATACCAGTAAAAAAGTGGTCACAGAAACATATACCTGTACAGCCCAAAATGCCCGCATGAGCGATATTCAAGCCGCGTTAGGTTGCATCCAAATGAAAAAACTACCCATTATTCTAAACAAAATCCAACAAGCCATACAAACCTACAATAAACACTTAGAAAACATCTCTGAAATAGAACGCCCAATACCTGAACAAAACACACGCTGGAATGGACAAAGCTTCCCTATCAAAGTAGAAAGAACGCTTAGAGATCCACTTATGTCTTACTTAAAAGAACACGGAGTCAGTAGTAAACAAGGCGTTATGAATTCCCACTTAGAAGCCCCTTATTTTAGACCTCATCTACAACTCCCAAATAGTACATCACTACAACATAAAACACTGTTATTGCCTCTATACCCCGAATTAACAACACTAGATATCCAACATATTGCCAACCTTCTTACCGTTTTTTTTAAGAATATTAATTAACATGACAATAGAAACAACGAAAGCCCGACAGCCCTAACACCCCTCAGATACAACGTTAGAAAACTCAGAAATAAACGCTGGCGAAAGAACTTGTTTCTTCATCAACATAAGTGGATTCCCTAAATAAACACATCCTTGTTCTAACGACTCTAAAACCAAACTATCCACTCCCACCTGAACCCCTAAGCCAATATTAACATAACATGTGAAACGTGCACCAAAAACCGCCAGACCCCTTGTACAGAACTAGAGATAGTCGCCTACCCAACACTAAAAAAATCGCCACTTATTTAGAATCAGAGCTAGAAAAAAAAGATTCTTCCGTTCCCCTAATCTTAAAACGATAACGCCGTTTTTTTAAGGCCGCTATAGTAATCAAAGTAGTGTTAGGAAACATGACAAAAAATATCACCAAAAATAAAGCAGGGGCATAAAACGTAAACCCTTTGGGCTTTGTCACTATAATAATGGCAAACGGATTAGAGAGAATTAGGGATTTAATTCGTTTAAAATGGGCTTTAAATCGCTGGGTTTGTTTAGACAACACAATCCTAATCCTACAAAAATAATGGGACAAGGATCATCTTAACGACTATTAGACAAAGGATCAAGGCTACACCAAAGGGTTACCCCTCCTATAAGTTACAAACTAAACGTGGCAATAATAGCGTATTTCCTAGAGATATTATATTATCTCTAAATATCTCTATAGATCATCAAAAGAAGTCAACATAAGGAAGCCCATGATTGAAATCGGAGTAGATAGTTTTGCAGCCATTTCAGATGAAACGCCTATATCGACAACCCAGGCCATAAGTGAGTTATTAGAGCGAATTGCAAAGGCCGATAGTGATGGGTTAGATATCTTTGGGGTAGGAGAACATCATCGAAAAGACTTTTTAGACGCCTCCCCTACTGTCATTTTGGGTGCTGCGGCAGCCATAACAACAAACATTCGCTTGACCACGGCTGTCACTGTTTTAAGTACAGCAGATCCGGTCCGAGTCTTCCAATATCATGCTACTTTGGATCTCATTTCCAATGGAAGAGCCGAAATAATCGTAGGTCGAGGATCCTTTTCGGAAGCCTTTCCATTATTTGGATATAAATTACAAGATTATGACACCCTATTTAGTGAAAAATTAGAACTTCTTTTAAAAATCCAGACAGAGGAAACTATCCATTGGGAAGGCCAATTCCGAGCACCACTAATAAACCAAACTATTTTCCCAAAACCCGTACAAAACCCTCTCCCTATTTGGGACGGGACCGGCGGCAGCCTTGAGTCATGTAAACGTGCTGGGACCTTAGGACTCCCCTTAATGCTCGCTATTATTGGAGGAGAAACCCATCGATTCAAACCACATATTGACCGCTATAAGAAAGCGGGCCGAAAAGCTGGACACCCTGACGAGCAGCTCAAAGTGGGGCTTCATGCCTTAGGTTACGTTGCAGAAACAAGCCAACAAGCAAAAGAGGACTTTTATCCTGGGTACGCAAAAATATTCACTAAAATCGGACAAGAAAGAGGTTGGCCCCCAGTCACAAAAGAAACCTTTCTTAAACAAACCG
>CAZIOF010000129.1:0-6899 GCA_964540745.1 uncultured Candidatus Marinamargulisbacteria bacterium | reverse complement strand
TCCCCTATAATCCAAAATACCGCCCTAGCACACTACAACATGAATAGCATTTATATCCCTCTTCTGGTCAACAAAAACACGCTAGAATCTGCTATCCACGGGATAAAAGCCCTCAATATCCAAGGCATCAACGTCACGGTCCCCTTTAAAGAGTTAGTCATTCCCTATTTAGACGAGCTAACACCCAATGCCCAAGCCTTAGGCGCCGTAAATACAATTATCAATGACAATCAGCGTCTCATTGGACATAACACAGATGGTAAAGGGTTTCTGATGTCACTCACACAGGACGGCCATACCGATGTGACCAACAAAGCCATCTGTATCATTGGTGCAGGAGGTTCAGCACGAGCCATTCTCCATACACTCTTAAAAGAAAAACCAAAGTCTCTAAGTCTTATAAATCGAAGTCCTACAAATGCTCAACGTATTGCAAACAACTATGAGACAGACATCAATGTACTAGACCTAGCATCACAAAACCTAGGCAAGCATTTAGAAAGCCAAGATATCATTATCCAAACGACTCCCATCGGGATGGGCGACACTAAAACATCCAGCCCTATTACAGATTTCTCTTGGGTAAAACCGCAGCAGATCTGCTACGATATCATCTACAATCCGCCGTTAACGCCATTTCTTAAAGAATCCAAGGCAAGAGGGGCCTCTATTATAGGGGGCATCGGCATGCTCGTCGGTCAAGGGGCGTTGGCTTTTCAGTTATTCACAAAAAAAGCCCCCCCTTACGCCATTATGAAAGAAAAGGTAAAATCATATTATGTTAACTAAATTTAGTACGTATCAACGTGTAGGTGTTTTTGTTGACGTCCAAAACATGTTTTATTCAGCAAAACATCTTAAACACGCCAAATTAAATTTTACAAAACTCATGCAAAAAGCCGTCCGTGGCAGACAGTTAATTAGAGCTATCTCGTATGTGATCGAAAACCCTGAAATCGATCAAACCGCCTTCATCGACATGCTACAAAAGAATGGGTACGAAATTAAATCAAAAGAATTACGTCTCCGATCAGATGGCTCCTCTAAGGGTGACTGGGATATGGGCATAGCTATCGATGCGGTCACCTTAGCAGACAAATTAGATATTGTGGTCCTAGTATCAGGCGATGGCGATTTTTCAGAACTCGTCTATCATCTCAAAAGTAGAGGTGTCTTGGTAGAGGCCATATCGTTTTTAGGCAGTACAAACGAAGACCTCATCACTGCGGTGGACTACCATATCCCTATCGAAAAAGATTTACTCTTAAGACCTCGCTATTATAAGAAACGACATTAACTTATGAGCAGTACAATGAGTCAGATACGTAAGCATGCACTTACACTTATAAAAAAAGACCCCTTCGTGATCGCCCCTATGATGATATATCTACTGGGCACCCAAATTCTATTCCAAGTCACACAAAAAGCAGGAATCTCTCTGTGGCTATCACTTTGTATGGCTTGGGGGATCCAATTGTTCTTTAAAGGATGGACTATCGTTATTGCCAATATTCTCTACCAATCAAAACCACTTGAGTTAAGAGACTCCTATCTAACACTCAAAGCCCGTCTTTCTGACCTCATTATAAGCCAACTATTATGTATTATCCCTATGGTATCGATCAGTTATTTATTACTCTTTAAAACACAACTAATTCGAACCATATCTACTAAAATACTGCCCTTTTTAAACCCTACTGTAAGTAGCAATATCATTGAAAACCCAGAAACATGGATAGCCATGCTCCTTCTCATACCCGCCGCTCTATTCTCAGAATTATTACTCCCAGTTATCACCATAACACATACAGATTCTGCCACCATATGCATTAAGAAAAGTATCCAATTCGTTAAAGACTATGGGTATCGGATCCTATCTCTAGTCAGTTTTATTCTATTTATCCTATTAAGTAGTAATATCTTTAGTCTCCTTCTCAGTAGTATGATCCCCGTTATAGGGCCTATTATTATGCCCGCATTAATCATGGCTTTGGCAAATACCTTCATCTATACCGTCATCATTATTTTCCATTCCCAATGTAAACGCATACCTAAAAACTCTATCGTGGTGTAATATAACAACCGCTCTCACTTAAAAGAATTGAAGAAAGCAAAAAAAACAAGTATTGTAAGGCTCAGACATCAAAAATTCACAAAAAAAAAGGACTAACACACAATGAGTAACGATTTTAATCTTTCAAAAATGGGAGCCCCTCCGTTTGCCAAGTATATTTTAATTATATTACCAGCCATTATCTTGATCCAAAACTCCTTTGTCATTGTAGACGCGGGCCGTGTTGGCGTCATTAAAAAACTAGGTGCTGTTCAACCTATTCCTTTTGAAGAAGGCTTCCATTTAAAAACACCTTTCATTGATACTGTAATACCCGTCAATATCCGATTAAATAACAGTCAATCTAATTCACTATCCTCCTCAAAAGACCTTCAAAATGTACAAACTACCGTCTCTGTCCAATACTCCATCAATGCAGATGTCGCATCTCAAACCTACCAAAAGATCGGCCTGAACAAGCAAATTCAAACAACTGTCATTCAACCTGCTATTGGGGAGTCTGTTAAAGCCGTCACCGCGAAGTATACGGCTGAGGAACTCATCACTCGGCGAGAAAGCGTTAAGCTACAAATCCAGCAAGCCATTCAGTTGTTTATCAATACAACATTAACAGAAAAGAAAATCGCTAACGGGATCAAGATCGCCAATGTGGCCATCACAGACTTCAATTTTTCGGACGAATTTAACCGTGCCATTGAATTAAAAGTAAAGGCCGAACAGGAAGCACTACAAGCTAAAAATGAAAAGATACGGCGAGTCACACAAGCTGAAGCGGCCGCCGCAGAAAAGGAATTAGCGGCTGACGCATCCGCCTACGAAATCACGGTTGCATCAAAAGCCCGAGCCGATGCTATTAAGCGAGAAGCAAAGTCTCTTAAAAGTAACCCAGAGCTCATCCAGTTACGTATCGCAGAACGATGGGACGGACAACTCCCACAATTTAACGGTAGTTCTGCCATTCCTTTTTTAAATATCGATACTCCCAAAAAACGTTAAATAAAAACAACACCAAAAAAGGGACCTTAATTAACCTCTAGGTCCCTTAACGATCCTTAGAAAGCGCGTAAAAACCGCCCACAAGAAACCCAACACCTAATAATATATAGCGCATATAGTGGGATGTTTTTTCTGGCGCTTCTGGCACCGATGATAAGAAACCACGTAACTGTCGAGAAAATTCGTTATAAAAAGAACGGGGATCAAAATCAGGTAATATGTGCCGATTTACAATCAACCGTGCACGATACGCCTCGGGAGATGCTTCTACATCTAAGGATAGTCCAGGGGCATATTGCTTCCCTAGCCACCATTTTACAAAAAAGTCAGGCCCTTTCTTAACCGCACCCCTTAATGCAAAGGGAACTCGTTTCAAGGAGCGAAAATTAATTTCCACTAAGGGAGGATGGGTAAAGCCTGACATCTTCCCTACAAAAGCATCGATAGGCAATCCGCCGTGATACCAGGTCTTTTTTGTCTTAGGTACGTTAAGAGACTCAATAAGCCGACACGTTTGTTCCTGCGTCACCTCGCCATCCACACCGTCCAAATCAGGAGGTACATATAGCGCAGAAGAAGCAAAGTAACCAAACAACTGCCCCTACTGGCAGAGGGGATAAAAGAGTAGAATAATCACTTGATAAGCTAGTTGACGCTACAATTTTAAATTGTAAAATCAAAATAGGACCGTTACTGAACCGTATAACCCAGTTTTTCTATTTCTTGTTTCAAAACTGACGACGTCACGTTCGCATCTTTCTTGTAATGAACCCTCACTCGGCCAGACACATGATCGACATCTACAGATTGTACACCACTAACCGCTCGACAAGACGATACCACTTTGGACGCACACCCCCCACAGGTCATACCAGACACGGATAATTCTATAATAGAACTACTCACTGAAGAGGATGACTGAGAAGACAAACTAGCATCCTCCTTTACACGCGACCCAAACCCAAAGGTTAAAGACGTCAATAACACCACACACAACATGACACGACACACATTCATGGAAAACCTCCTAAATAGCTATTAAATTAAGGAACGTAGAGACTGAATATAGTGTAACGCGATGAAGCAACAACCGTCAAAAACCATGTTAATGAGAAGCTGTTAATGGCTCCCGTTTTGATTTCACCTGGGATCGGGTCATCACCTGTCTTTTTTGCCATAATTGGTCATGGGTATTTGGATAATCCGACCGATAATGCCCCCCACGACTTTCACAACGCTGACGTGAAAAATAGGTCATTAATGCACTCACAATAATCATATTTTGAACTTCAAAAACAGGTACTGAAAAAGGGGACAGCTTCAATATCCAACGTAATTTGGTTAACGCATGCCACGCCTCATTAAGACTATCGGCTGTTCGAATAATCCCCACGTTAGACCACATCAAACGTCTTATCCGTTCCTTTTCAGAAAGCAAACCAGCTAATTGAGAAGATGACATAGCCACCTCATTTATCACCTGAGCAGCATTATCAGCCACTACCATAGACCCCTCTTTCAAAAATCGGCATGCATCCTCAGCCACACGATAACCAAATACAAGGCCATCTAATAACGAATTAGATGCTAAACGATTCGCCCCATGGAGTCCTAGGCTGGCTACCTCACCCACTGCATACAGTCCCCTAAGCGTTGTCCGACCCCAAACATCTGTTTTAACCCCACCCATAACATAATGCATGGCAGGCGACACAGGAATCCAATCACGTGTAATATCTAAACCTGATTCCAAACAACGCCCATATATCATCGGAAAACGATCTTTCACATTCACCGTTAAAGGACTCAAATCAAGATATACATGAGATACGTTCTGCCGGCTACATTCTTGAACAATCGCCCGAGAGACAATATCACGCGGAGCTAATTCCCCATCGGGATGATACCGAGACATAAAACGATCGCCATTGCTATTGCGTAAAACACCACCCTCACCACGAACCGCTTCTGAAATCAAAAAAATAGAAATTGGCCGTTTATCGCCTAAATACAGTGTTGTTGGATGAAATTGAACAAACTCCATATCTTGAACAGCGGCACCTGCTTGAAAGGCGATAGATAAACCATCTCCAGTAGCCACTGGAGGGTTAGTTGTATGAGAATAAACCTGGCCACAGCCACCTGTGGCAATCACCACAACTTTAGCCATGATAAGAAAAGGGTCGTCTCCTTCTAAGGCTACACACCCATAACACTGCCCGTCCTTAACGAGTAACCGAAGGATACTGGTATTAACCAAAAAATCCACCCGTTCATCATGTAATAGAGCATTCCCTAAGGTTTTTTCAATTTCACGACCCGTGGCATCACCAGCGTGAAGAATCCGACGCCGACAATGGGCGCCTTCTTTTGTTAAATCATACCCATGCCCTGATTTATCGAAGTTAGCTCCTAGCTCAATCAACTCACGAACACGATCTGGCCCCTCTTTAACAAGGACATCTACTGCCTGAGCATCACACAACCCAGCCCCAGCTTTAATCGTGTCATTATAATGGTACTGATAGGCATCACTCTTATCCATAACAGCCGCAATCCCACCCTGTGCATAGAGTGTAGACCCCTCTTTTAAGGCACTTTTTGTAATGAGACATGTTTTCGACTGTTTAGACAGCTGACGAGCTACCGTTAAACCAGCGATACCACTACCTACAACGACTGCATCATAAACCAAACGCTTCATAAGAGAACCATCATCATAACCTTCGGGAACAAGTAATACACCTCTTTAGAAGGTCTTTACCAGACATTTATTAAATGTAACATCCGACGCCTAAAAAACAGTGTAGACGAACGGAGCAACCACAGATCCTTGTGTAAAAAAGATCATGGCACCAATCAACATTAAAAATAAAATAATGGGCGTGAGCCACCACTTTTTTCGTACGGATAAAAACAATATAAACTCTTTAATAATCTCCATAAAGGCACCTCAGCTATCCTTTAATAATCTTGAGAAAAGTGTAACGGATTATTAAGCGATTGTCATGAAATACAAAACACAATTGCAGAGAAACTCCAGATCATCATCTCTGAACAAATAGTTTCTGAAATTGCCAAAACCCTCCAAATGACCCGCTTTACTACCTACTCAGAATATCAAAGAACCACACACCCTTATTTAGTACTACCTATTAATCTTGTTATAAATTATTTATATTCATATGTCTTTATATAATTTATTACGATATCTTAAAGAAGCCATAAATAAGGAAGTATCATTATGTTATCACTAAAAAACAATATGGCCAGACTCAGATTCCAGTTAAAACAATACGAACCTAATAGCCCATACTCTGATAACCCAGACGATGCCAAAAACTTAATTGGAAAAGAAATCTTTCTGTGTCTTAAAAAATAAAATTCAACCCAGAAGGCTAAAAAACCTGGTACCTTGAGTTGCTTTCCGTGCCTAGGTGGAGACGGAATTAGGTTTTATGGTGTGACCTCATAGGTCGGACCATAAAAGATGATTGCGCACGACCTTGGAAGTTAGAGCGATGGAAGGGTTATTCTATTTAGTGCCTTCTTTGGGTACCAAAGTTGTCAGGAAAATAAAGGGCCGAGGACGTTAGCTCGTGGAAGAAATCCACTTGTGGAAGAAATCCACTTGCGGAGGACGAGTCCATCCTTTTAGTTTGGCATAGCAAAGCCGACCACCTAATTGGTACAGGTGGTTAGGTCGAAGGCCCTTCCTTTCTGTTATCTGCTCAGTACTGTTTTAGGCGCCCATATCCCAAGCCAAGGTAACTATAGTGAGCACCTTTTAGTTGCATTCAACCCTTTTTCATGGCATAACTAGTCGGCC
>CAZIOF010000128.1:0-3850 GCA_964540745.1 uncultured Candidatus Marinamargulisbacteria bacterium | reverse complement strand
TCCTTTGGTTATGAAGACATCAGTTTATACACACAATCTATCTCTATATCCGTTTCGAGTGTGGGATACCTTAGGGCTGTGTTTTGGGGGGATGCTAGTGTTGGCTCGTTTTGATAAGGTTAATCGGTTATGTGGGTCTTTGTTAGCGATGATTGGTATAGTTTGTATATTAATCATGTTGGGTTTGAAACCCTTTAAAGAACAATTGAAAGGGTTAATGGCTTATCCGCTAGGCTTTGGTGGTTCGGTTAATGAACATAAAACAACCTTTTATGAAGCGTGCTCTTGGCTTAAGACCCATACATCTCCTGAGGCTATTGTTCAGACGTCGCCTGACATTGTCCAATTAGCCTATTTTTCTGAACGGCCAAGCGTGGTGTCCTTTAAATGCATTCCTGTTAAGAAAGGAGCTATTCAGGAATGGTATGAACGGTTGCTATCCTGTTCTGGAAATCAACAACTGCGTTATAGAGGCTTTATGGCCTCAAAAGAAATAGAGTATTGGTTTTGGAATTTATCAGAAATGACCTATAAATCATTATCAGATTCCTATAATATTCGGTATTTACTTTTGTTAAATCGTCCGGATTTAGTGTTTGATAAAGTATTTCAAAAAGGGGTGTGGACAATCTATAAAATGTCAGATTAGACGGTAGACAAAAGTAATATAAAAAGCGACAATAATGAGGTATCTCAAGTCTTTATTCAGGCAAAAATACAATGATTTCAATTGTTATCCCCATTTATGACGAAGAAGAATCCATACCGCTCTTAGCAGAGAAGGTAAGTGCCGTTATTCCTTTAATAAAGGATGATGTCGAAGTCCTTTATATTAATGACGGTAGTTCCGATATGTCGCAACACAAACTTGAAGAAGTTGTGTCACGCTATTCAGATGTGAAAGTAATTCAACATATACGAAATTTTGGCCAAACAGCTGCAATGATGACAGGCTTTAAACTTGCTAAGGGATCACTCGTCGTTACCATGGATGCTGATTTACAGAATGATCCTGCTGATATCCCTATACTATTAGCCAAAATTGAGGAAGGCTATGATGTGGTATGTGGGTGGCGAAAGAAACGGCAAGATAACATGTTTTCTCGAGTTTTTATTTCACGTTTAGCAAATTGGATTATATCCAAAGTAACAGGCGTACAGCTTCATGATTATGGATGTACATTAAAAGTTTTTAAAAAAGATATATTAGAGAATATTAGTCTTATAGGTGATATGCATCGTTTTATACCCATCTATTGTTATTGGGAAGGTGCTCGAATTGCAGAAATCCCTGTTCGTCATTACAAGCGACAATATGGTCAATCAAAATACGGATTAGATCGAATTTTTAAAGTTATTTCGGATCTATTCTATCTTCGATTTGTGCTGGTATACGTTACTAGACCCATGCATTTTTTTGGTAAATTGGGGTTTTATTCAATTCTTAGTGGTAGTTCGGTGGCGATTTTTGTATTGGTGCGAAAATTTTACCTAGGAGGGATTTGGATCAGCCCCTTATTATTAATAGGCTTTTTTTTAATAGGCATGGGTATTTTAATTTTACTTTTTGGTCTTATCGCTGAAATCGTGACGCGACTCTTTTTAGATACTCATTTGAATTATGATCCCAAGAGGTCTGCACGTATTACCACCTCACAAGTAACTTCGCTACCTAACGTATTAACAACCCCTAGCTAATGCTTATTTTTGAATCGCTTATGAGTCGCTGCACCGATTTTTTTCAAGTGTGGCTTCTGTTGTTAGCGCTAATTCTCATATTAATTGCTAAAAAAACAAAAAAAACAAAATCCCCTCGCTTTCTTAAAGATGATACTTATTGTCTTCTTGCGGGGGGGGTAATCCTTTTGTTTGTGTCGTTGGCAAGTCTATTGCCAGTTCCTTTTTTGACGGGTGGCTTTAAGGTTTTTCCAGACTATGTCACCGTCTTTATGCGTCCCTTTGGATTTCACTTAATACCGTACTCAATGAAAAATTTTTTATTCTTAAAACTGGCTTTGATTCTCATTATACTTATTTGGCAACGTGATAGATGTCGTTACTATTGTCGCCAATACGTGGCGGCTATTCCGACTAAATGGCCCTATGCCTTACCTTGTCTTTTAATGGGTGTAGGAATCTATTTTGTTATCGCTATGTGGATTGAATCGCAATCCTTAATTATTTCAAATAAGAAAATTGCAGGTCTATTGCAGTCCATATGGAAATTATCAGAGGGAGTCTCTCCCATAGCCTCCTATAATGGTCGCCATCTTCTTGGTAATGTATGGAGTCCAATTCTTTATCCTATCAGTCTCATTTACCACGTGTTTCCGCATTTATTCGGAATTTACATGGTAATATTAGCATGGTTTTGTTGTGGATTAGTGTGGCTCTATCGAACTGTTCAGAAGTTATTTAAGCATGATGTATTGGCGACGGTCTTTGTATTACATGTCTGCTTTAACCCTTTTGTTCAAGAAGCCTTATTCAACATAAACCCCTTTGTCTTTGTGTTTCCCTGTTTTATGGGGCTTTTTTATAGCTATGTGACGCGTTGGTGGCCAGGGGTTTATGGCTTTATGGGACTGAGTTTTCTATGTCATGAGTATGCGGTTATATTAGGGGTATTGTTTGGATTATGGTTATGTATAGCTACAACCGATAAGCGACTAGGTGTTATTATGATAGGTGTATCTGCGATTACAGGCTACATTCTTTTGAATGGCGTAATGCCTAATTTAATAATTGGACAACCCGTTTCGGAGTGGCGTTTCAATCCAGGGCCAGTTGTTCGTTTAGAAAAAATGATAATGTCCTGGATAGGTGGCCCTTTTGAGGTCATACGCTCACAGATCTCTTGGGAAAAAATGCTTGTTCTCTTTGGGGTGTGTAGTCCGTATTTACTAGCGATGGTATGGTCTAAACGGACAATGATGCTTGTTTTGGCAAGCCTGATGTTTGTGTGGAGTTATCCACATTCAGAGGCTTATTTTTATCGATATCATTTTGTACTTTTTGCGTTGCCCTTTATGTATTGGGCGATCCTATGGGGTCTGTCTATTCGAAAGAAAACACTAGCTCAATATTTAGATGTGTCTGAAAAAGAAGTCCTAAATATCGTCTGTATAGGTCTTCTAATTGTGTGCGTGTTTCCAACCGTATTTCATCGTCGTTATCATCCTAATGGGGTCAAGCGATGGTCTCCGATGTTGGTTGAGGAACTTAAACAAAAACAAACCATGTTAGCTAAAATTCCCACAGGTAAACGATTTTTAGCCACAAAAGCTTATCATGTCTATCAACCGAATCACATGGATTTAATTGATATTGACCGCTTTATGATAGCGTTAGTCAAACATCCCGTAGCGTATTGGTTTTCGTATTTGTCGCAAGTAGATGTGATTGTGATTCAAAAAAAGAACCAAGTTTGGGAACCCATATTAAAAGATGTACTAGAAGAGTCAGGCTGGCTATGTTTAGCCGAATCAGACGCATTTGGTATTTATGAACGGGAGACTGATAGCTAATGATCATTACCAATGCGTTAATGACACCTGTTTTCTTATTATTTGTAGTATTTTGGTGTTGTTGGAGTGTCTGTCTTTGGATGCCATTTTTTGGGGGGATAGACTGTCAATCACCATTCAAAAAAATATTCAAGGTTGGATTAGTGATAGCGCCTATAGAGTGCTTATTCGTTGACTATGTCGGATATAAGCTTAGGCCCTATGTACTTCCCTATCCCTATCCTACTCACTTTAATTATAATCAGTTTTATATAATAGCGGCCCTTTTAATGTTACTTTTTGTCTATTTAAAAAGAGAGGCCATTGTGGCCATATTGTCGACA
>CAZIOF010000127.1:0-15130 GCA_964540745.1 uncultured Candidatus Marinamargulisbacteria bacterium | reverse complement strand
TATCGAAGTGACCAATATTACAGACAATGGCCTGGTCTTTCATGTTTTCCATATGTTCAATTCGGATAACATCTTTATTTCCTGTTGTTGTGACATAAATTTGACCTTCTTCAAGACAGTCTTCAATCGTTTTGACTTCATAACCTTCCATGGCTGCTTGTAATGCACAAATGGGGTCTATTTCGGTGATAATGACGCGTGCTCCTAGACTGGACATGGAAGCGGCACAGCCTTTTCCTACATCTCCGTAACCACAAATTACAACACATTTACCGGCAATCATAATATCGGTTGCGCGTTTGATCCCATCGGCAAGGGATTCTTTACAACCATATAGATTATCAAACTTTGACTTGGTGACAGAATCGTTCACATTAATGGCAGGAAATAAAAGTTTATTCTTTTCATACATTTGGTATAGGCGGTGAACGCCAGTTGTTGTTTCTTCGGACACGCCTTGTATTCGTTCTGCCATTTCTTGCCATTTTGTAGGGGTTGATTTTGTAGACGCTTTTAGTAAGGATAGGACGATACTTTCTTCTTTATTTGATGGGTTTTCATTTAATAAAGCAGGGTTTTTTTCAGCTTCGGACCCTTTATGAATAAGCAGGGTTGCGTCGCCGCCATCGTCAACAATGAGATCTGGTCCTTGTCCATCAGGGAATGTGAGTGCTTTGTCTGTGCACCACCAATATTCTTCCAAGGTTTCGCCTTTCCAGGCAAAGACAGGAATGCCTGCTTTTGCAATTGCAGCAGCAGCATGATCCTGGGTTGAAAAGATATTACAAGATGCCCAGCGGACATCTGCACCTAGTTCCACAAGGGTTTCAATGAGTACGGCTGTTTGTACGGTCATATGAAGAGACCCTGAAATTCTTGCATTTTTGAGAGGTTTTGTAACGCCGTATTTTTTTCGAATAGCCATTAGGCCTGGCATTTCTTTTTCAGCAATGGTGATTTCTTTGCGTCCAAAGTCGGCTAGCTCTAGATTATTAACTTTAAAGTCAGCGGTAGCTGTGGTCATTGTAAACTCCTAATTTGATTTTGTTTGGGCACGACGCTTAATGAGTCGTTTTGATTCTATACCAAAAAATGGATGTCAGTCAAAGTGACGGTTACTATTCTTCAAGGATTGATTGACGAATCGACTTAACCTGTTGAATGATGGTGTATAGATTATGATAACTTATCAGGGTTAAGGCTAAGAGTTCTTTAGCAATGAAGAGATGACGAAGGTACGCTTTTGAATAATGTTTACATGTATAACAGTTACATGTGTTGTCTAATGGCGTGTGATCGTGTTGGTATTGTTTATTCCTAATATTTCCTTTGCCATTTGTATTAAAAAAATGACCATGTCGTGCGAGTCGTGTTGGTGCTACGCAATCAAACATATCGATTCCATTATTAATAGCATGTGGGAGATTCTTAGGTAGCCCAACGCCCATAAGGTATCGTGGTTTTTCGATTGGGAGTAAGGGTGTTGTCCATTCAATAACATCCGTCATTTGTTCGGCTGTTTCGCCAACACTTACGCCGCCAATGGCGTAGCCTGGTAGGTCGAGGGCGACTAAGTCTTGAGTGCTTTGTTGTCTGAGTTTTTGATACATGCCCCCTTGAACGATTCCAAATAAGAGGTTGTCTCGGTCTTTTGATTTCCAGTAATGGGAGGCTTCTTTTTGCCACTTAGTTGTGGTGGTTAGATCTGCTTTTGCTTGTTGGTAGGAATGTGTATGTGGTGAACAGATATCGAGTGGCATGAGAATGTCTGAATTGAAACTTAGTTGCAGGTCAATGACTCTTTTGGGTGTAAAGTACTGTTTCGATCCATCTAAATGAGATTTAAATGTTACACCATCATCTGTTATTTTTCGCATATTTGATAGTGAAAATACTTGAAATCCACCTGAATCTGTTAGGATAGGTTTTTTCCAATTCATAAAATCATGGAGTCCATTAAACGATTTGATGAGCGTTTCGCCTGGCCTTAAAGACAGGTGATAGGTGTTAGCAAGAATAATTTGGGCGCCTAGTTCGTTGACCATATCGGGGGTTAAGGATTTGATGGCGGCTTGTGTTCCTACAGGCATGAAAACAGGAGTTTCAACAATGCCATGGGTTGTATGTAAACGCCCAGCTCTTGCTTTAGAGACACGCGATTGCTTAATGATTTCAAATGTGCCGGGTGTTTTTTGTTTCAACAGTATATCCTTGTTTAGAAGCCCCTGTTTTTGTTTCGTTTTTTAAAGGGTCTTTTTTTTCTTGATTTGTGACGGACCCATTATGGCAAATTCCAGTTCTAAGAACAAATGGGTTACTTCGTTGTTAGTTATGAAGAGGAGTGAGCGGTTACATAAATTCAATAAGAATGTCATTAAGTACATATAAGCCTTTTGTGGTTATTTTTAGTGAGGACTTTGTTTTGGTAAGTAATTTTTGTTGGAGAAGGGGGGTTATGATGGTGTCATAATCCGATAAGAAGTGACAGCTAAAGCGTTGATTGAAGGTTGGAATGTGAATCCCTTTTTTAAGACGAAGTTGCGACATAATAGTATTTTTTTGTTGGATAGTTTTAGCTGTTTTTGGCCAGGGGGTTTTTCTGAAAAGTTTGGGGAGAGGGTTTTT
The DNA here is from genome assembly GCA_964540745.1 of uncultured Candidatus Marinamargulisbacteria bacterium. Taxonomy (GTDB): domain Bacteria; phylum Margulisbacteria; class Marinamargulisbacteria; order JABIPA01; family JABIPA01; genus CAZIOF01. The sequence goes on along the minus strand of CAZIOF010000127.1, from coordinate 12,505 downwards.
CTGATAGAGGTGGAGATGTCGGGTATTATTGTAATGATAGCCTTTGAAAAATGAGGCTGCACTGGGGCCTAACCCTATAAAGTCGTTATAATTCCAGTAGCTTAGATTGTGTTGACATTCATGTCCTGGTTTAGAAAATGCAGATACCTCGTATTGGTTATAGCCTGCTTTTTTGAGTGTCCGACAAATGGCTTTGTATTGAAAAAGTTCTTTATCGTTAGATAGGGGTTTTTTATTTTGTTTGTGAAAGGGGGTTCTGGGTTCAATTGAGAGTGCATAAGTTGAGATATGGGTGGGTTGTTGTTCAATTGACTTTTCAAGGGTATCTTCAAGTGTTTTAAGAGAACTATTGGAAAGACTAAACATTAAATCTAGATTCCAGTTTTTTATGCCAGAAGATTTGATAGCATCGAACGCTTGGTAAAGATGTTTTTTTGTGTGTAGCCGCCCTAATAATTTAAGGTCATTGTCATTAAAGGATTGAACGCCAATACTCACACGATTAACACCTAACTGTTTGATGTCCTTACAATGCTTTGTGCTTTCTGGATTCATTTCCATTGTTATTTCACAGTTAGGGCTAATATTAAAGTTTTCGTAGATGATATGGAATAGTTTTTGTAAGGATGTTAATGGAAGTGAACTGGGTGTTCCTCCACCTAAAAAAAGACTTTTTATTTCAATATTAGGGGTATATTGTTTGTAATAAGAACATTCTTTTTGTAGCGCTTTGATATAACTATCTTCCTTTTGCTTATCCCATAACTGTTTATAGAAATCGCAGTAAGGGCAAATCTTATGGCAAAAAGGGATGTGGACATAGAGTGCTACCATGGGGTGTTAAAGGCGATGGTTAATCTATATCAAGAACATTGTGACACGTTGAACAAGATGATTCGGAAAGCGCAATTTCAGTGCCACATTTAGGGCATAATTTGATGGGGCCATTGGAAGGCAGAGAGCGTTTATTTGGAAATAGAAAGCGCCAGGCCATATAGGCAGGGATTATGAATTGTGGTAGTAAAACAGATGTGACTCCAATGAGGTAGGGAAGAGGTGCCTTTAAATGACGTTTTTTAGCGTCATTATAGATAAAAATTGCCGAGGGGACGGTTACGAGAAAGAAGATTAACCGAATAGGCATTGCTAGTCAGTATTAGTGGAGGGCTTATATTTTGCCATAGAGATGGTCGTTCCTTTTCCTAATTCGGATTGGAAATCAGATTCATCCATAAGACTTTTTACGAAGGTTAGACCTAGCCCTAATCCTAAATTTGTTTCTGAGTTTTCACGTTGTATTTCAGATCCTAGTAGAGATAAATCAAACCCTTTTCCAGTGTCTGAAATAGAGATGTAGAGTTTATCCTCATAAATATCACATTTTATAGAAATACGCCCCTCTTGGGGTTGATTGAGGTAGGCATGTTGAACGCAGTTTGTGCAGGCTTCTGAGACTGCAATTTTAATGTCTTCAATTTCTTCTATAGTAAAGTCCATGCGTGAAGCAATTCCCGATACGGCTAAGCGTGCAACTACTACATATTCGGCTGCAGCAGGTAAATCAAAGTTTAAATTATGAACTAATTTAGATTTGTTATTCATCATTTTTTCCTCAATCTTTGCTTGAAAAGGCACTAATAGCCAACTCCTCTTGTTTGAATAGAGTGATATTTTTTTTATCAAGACCCGACACTTCAAAAATCCGTCTTATTTGAGGCTTTGTACAGACAATATTTATTGTTCCATTGTTTGGGGTGATATGTCTAGCGGCATAGGCAATGCTTCCAAGACCAGTGCTATCAATGTAGTCAATATCCTCTAAATTGAGTACAAAATCAGAATGGCCCTTCTCCATAATGTTTTTTAGTGATGTTGTGAGCTGTGGACAAGAATAAACATCTATTTCTCCTTTTACACGGAGAACAGGGATGTTATCGTTATGAAGGATTTCAACAAAAAAATTCAATGTCATTAATAACTCTCCTCGTTGAATTTAGGTCTTTAAATGAATAGAGAGGTCCTAATAGATCGTTAGTAGTTAGCCCTATAGGGACGGTATTTTGTGTGTTTTTACACCCTTATCAGAATGCTAAATTAACCATTAGATTATAGCCTATTTTAGAAGGAGTATCAAATTATTTTTGAGTCGTTGTATGGTGTTTGAGAAGGGGGGGGATAGTTTATATATTAGCGTCTTATGACTCTCTATATGATTAGATTCACTTTTTACTTCTGACTAGTATTATTTAGGTAATTAGTGTAGTATTTACGCGCAACGTTTGAAGTTTGCTTTTGAAATTGGTTTTATTTTTATATAATTTAGGAGTTTGTAATGGCAAAGACAGTACAAAAGAAACGTAAGTCTGTATCGAGTATTTCTGCAGACTCTATTCCTTACCAAGATGTTATTGTAACCTGTGCTTGTGGCGCGACTATCCCTGCAGGTTCAACCCTAGAGTCGTTAAGAGTTGATATTTGTTCTCAGTGTCATCCCTTTTTTACCGGAGGAAATCGTATTTTGGATACTGAGGGGCGTGTTGATAAGTTTAGAAAAAAATACGAAAATATTGTGAAAAAGAAATCTTAGACGAATTTAGTTTGGATTGTTTAGTATGAAGAAGGCCACATTCCTTGAAAGAGTGTGGTTTTTTTGTTTAATTGGGTATTGCTATGAGTATTTTGGATAAATTTAAAGATATTGAATTAAAATTTTCTGACATTGAACGTCGTATGAGTGACCCTGAGGTTCTTAGTAATCAGACGCTTTATCAAGAGCTTGTTAAGACACATTCTGAATTAAAAGATATTGTTCAGATGTATCATAGATACCAACAAGTTTTATCTGAAATCGATGATACAAAGTCTTTAATATCCGATCCAGAAATGGAGGAAGATGCAAGAGTTGAATTAGAGAGTCTTGAGAGTGAGCGTCAGACGATTTCCTTTAATTTAGAAAGTTTTTTGATACCTAAAGATCCAAACGATAAAAAAAATGCTTTAATGGAAATTAGGCAAGGGACAGGAGGGGAAGAAGCGGCCTTATTTGCAGCGGACCTTTTTAGAATGTATACACGCTATGCTGACTCAAAAAGTTGGGAGGTGGATGTCTTATCGACGCATTTGACTGAATTGGGTGGGGTTAAAGAAGTTGTCTTTGTCATTTCAGGAAAAGGTGCTTATAGTCAGCTTAAATTTGAAATTGGCACCCATCGTGTACAACGTGTTCCAGATACTGAGACATCTGGGCGAGTACATACGTCAGCGGCTACGGTGGCTGTTTTACCCGAGATGGATGATGTAGATATTACGATTGATACGAAAGATTTACGGATAGATACTTATCGTGCGAGTGGGGCTGGTGGCCAGCATGTGAATAAAACGAGTTCAGCTGTTCGTATTACTCATATGCCCACAGGTGTGGTCGTCGCGTGTCAGGATGAACGCTCACAATTTCAAAATAAAGATAAGGCTATGCGTCTTTTACGTACTCGTCTTTATGAACAACAAGTTGAAAATCAGCGCGCTTCAGAAGCTGATATGCGAAAAACACAGGTTGGAAGTGGGGATCGTTCTGAAAAAATTCGGACCTATAATTTTCCTCAAAAACGTGTGACCGATCATCGTATTGGGCTGACATTACATCAGTTAGATGCCATTCTTAGTGGGGATTTGGATACTATTGTTCAAGCGCTTCTTAAAGAAGATCGCCTTTCTAAAATTAAGGAATGATCACCTATTTCCAATTGCTTCAGCAGAAGGATGTGGATCCTGATGATTTGGAATGTCTTTTATGTGAGGTTTTTGGAATAGGAAAAGTGACATTACTTTCGTCATTGCATGATCCTGTTCTTAATGATTCTGCAAAAGAGCAGTTTCTTGAAGGGGTTTTACGACTAAGGAAACAGGAGCCCTTAGCATATATTTTGAAGAAAACGGATTTTTATGGACAGTCTTATGATATTGAGCCAGGCATTCTTATTCCTCGTCCAGCTACGGAATGTTTGATTGAACAGTGTCTTCATTGGTTAGATGATGAGGAGGCTTCTGAGTTACTTGTTTTGGAATTTGGCTATGGTTCTGGGGTGATTTCTTTGGAACTGGCTCGGCGTTACCCACATTACGATTATTATGCGTGGGATGTAAATCCTTTGGCTTATCATGTTGCCCGAAAAAATGCGGTGCGATTTGGTTTAGAGATGGTCATGTTTTATCATGGTGACTTTTTTGATTCGGAGGCGCAGTGGGGACCGTTACTTTCTAAAGCTAAACATATTCTATTTGTTGCAAACCCCCCGTATATTTCATCAGATGTTTTCCCAACTTTAGAATCAAGTGTTAAAGATTATGAACCTTTATCTGCATTGGATGGGGGGGAGAGTGGCTTAATCTATTATGAGCGATTACTTACTATTCTAAAGAACTATTCATGTGTAGGTTTTTTTGAACATGGATATGATCAGAGAGAGGGATTGATGCAATTAGGACGTCAATTGGATCTAGAGATGTCTTTTTATTCTGATCTACAAGGCTTGGATCGGATATTAAAAATTAGTCATTAAAGTTGATGCGTCCTTGTTCAATAATGCCTGTGTTTAGAATAGCCTTAGGTAGAGCACTATTTGTGTGCTTTACTTTTTTGTTGAAATATTATGTATGTGCATATTTCCATATTTGATGGGTTCCTTTTTTGAAGGAGACGTCTGCCGAAAAATGATATTTTGGATAGACGTTATGAAGAGTGATTTCTAAACAGAGTATACATAGTAAAAGGCTTCCTATTATACATAGGGTGTGTTGTAAATGACGTTTAGTTATCCGCTTATATCGTGGCATTATTTCAAAATTCTAGATTTTTGATATTAGGATACATTTTATTATGATGTTGAACACATGAGAAAAATAGAATGTTTAGATATTTTAAAAAATGGGCACAATGGCTGGTAGCAACTTTTAGAGAAGGGGTTATACTATGTCTGGTTCAAAAGTGCAAGATTATGGTTCAGGTAAGGTTAAATTAGGGGTAAAGAAGACGCTCAGTATTGTGTTACCTTATCTGGCGGCTAAGACCATGGAGCAGATTAAATCTGTTTGGTTCATTATACTTTATTTGGTTCTTTTCCAAGTTTTAGTGCTTAAGCTTCCGATTGTTTTTGCATTGACCATTTCGCTTGGTGTTGCACTTGTTGTTGCAGGGCTAACTTTTTTTATGGAAGGTCTTGAATTAGGGTTGATGCCTTTCGGTGAAATTATAGGATCGGTTTTGCCAAGAAAGTCTAAGTTGCCAGTCATTATGCTCTTTTCCGTTCTGTTGGGTATAGGCGCGACCTTAGCAGAACCCGCAATCTATGTCTTGAAACAAGCAGGTGCGGGTGTAAAACCCGATCAAGCACCATTATTATATAGTTTATTAAATGATTTTTCTGGACAGTTGGTTGCTTGTGTTGGGTTTGGTGTTGGGATTGCTGTTTTGTTAGGGGTTGTACGATTTCTTTATGGTTGGTCCCTTAAGGTATTTATTCTTCCTTTAGTTGGGGTTTTGACCACATTAACTGTTTGGGCACATTTTAATGAATTTCTTGTTCCCATCATGGGGTTAGCTTGGGACTGCGGTGCCGTGACGACGGGGCCTGTAACCGTCCCGCTTGTTTTGGCGCTTGGGATTGGGGTGTGCCGAATTGTATCTGGAGGTAGCTCGGAAGGTGGTGGCTTTGGTGTTGTGACCTTAGCCTCTTTATTTCCAATAATAGCTGTGTTTCTTTTAGGTATTTTTCATTTACAACAAGATGACTTTTATGGGCGCCCTCATTATCAGGGCGAGATTGTGATTCAACAGTCTCAGAATCAGTCATCTGGATTAGAGTCAAATATAGCGGCTGAGTTTACTGAGAAAGAATGGGCGTCCTTTCACGCATCAGGAGATTTTCCAGGGTCAGACTATGTGGTGGCCTATGAAGGTGGGAACCGTGTGTTGAAAGATGGGAAAATTTATCATCAAAATGCGACAGTGGTTTATGCTAAGCAGAATCAAGATAATGTAAATATGTCATCCCTGAAACATTGGGACTCAACAATAAAGATGGTGGCTAAACTTAAGAGTGGCGCTATAATTGCTATCCAGGCGATTATTCCTTTATGTTTGTTTCTTTATCTGGTACTAAGGCTTGTATTACGTGAAAAGGTACCTCAGGCAGATGAAATATTGATGGGGATCTTTTTTGCGGTGTTTGGTATGTGGATTTTTGTTTTAGGAATTGATCTGGGATTAACCCCTCTTGGTGGTCAATTAGGAAGTAATATCCCTGGGGCATTTACCATGATCACCCCTTGGGGGCTGGAAGGTTATAAGGTGCCTCTAATGGGGGCCTTCTCAGGAAAACTATTAGCGGCTGTTTTTGCTTTCTTTCTTGGCTTTGGTGCAACTTTAGCTGAACCAGCCTTAAATGCCTTAGGATCGACCGTTGAAAAAATTACCGTAGGGGCCTTTAAAAAGTCAGTGTTAATGAATACGGTTGCGACGGGTGTTGGAACAGGGATTGCACTTGGGATTTTGAAGATTGCTTATAATATTCCTTTGGAGTATTTGTTGATACCACCTTATCTGTTACTTGTAGTTTTGACAATTTTCTCTTCTGAAGATTTTGTCAATTTTGGTTGGGATAGTGCAGGGGTTACAACAGGGCCGATAACGGTCCCATTGGTTTTAGCGATGGGGCTTGGTGTGGGCGCTAATGTACCTGGAGTGATAGATGGATTTGGTGTTTTATCACTGGCTTCTGTTATGCCTATTATTTCTGTCTTAACAGTAGGGATTATAGTACGCAAACCTAAAAAGAAAAAAGAAAAGACATAATAGGGGGATATAATGTTTACACTTAAAAAGCAAAAAGGATTTACATTAGTTAAAGCGATTGTTCGGAAGAATAAGAGTCGTGTGATTGTGGATGATTCTTTATTAGAGTGTTGTTACGATGTTACGGTGATGAAGGCTAGAGGGACGTTATTGCGGCCTAAGTGGTATCAAGGGTTCTTGCCGTCTCTTAATCCAGAACAGGAAATTTTAGAATGTCTCGTTCCTAACCAGCATTTGGATAATGTGCTGGCGCTAGTGAGTATGAAGGGCGGTTTACATCGATCAGGTGGGGGCGCTATTTATTCATTTCCCTGTGCTGAGGCGTTCTTTTTAGATAATGGTATGGAAACGGGCCAGAAAATTAATCTTGTTCAAGATGATTCGGATAAACTATTCAAGGATGACTTGGTTGCGATTGTCTGTATTGTTCAGAAAGATAAAGCAAATCTTATTGCAAAAGAAGCCATGTTAGCAGGTGCGCCTGGACCCACGATTTCTTATGGTTTTGGGCGTGGGATTCGCGACAGATTAGGTATTGTTCGTATTTGTATCAGTCCAGAAAAGGAACTGATGTCAGTTATAGTTAATCGATACGAAGCGAATAAACTTTTTGAGGTTATGATAAAAGTGGGTCGTTTGGATGTGCCAGGTGAGGGCTTTATTTATATGATCCCTATTCAAAAAGGGCTTGTGAATATCCGTAGTGTTGTTTCAGATGATCAAAATGGTGTGACCATGCCACAGATTATAAAGGCCATAGATGAGCTAAAAGGAAATACAGATAGGCGTTCTCAAATGGATGTTCAAGATGTGTCTGAAACAGATGGGCATCTTCAGGTTCAAGAACGGGTCTATTTAGAGAACTTAGTACGGTTGACTTGTGTAGCCGTTAGAGGCGAGGGAGATATTCTTATCAAAGCAGCGTTAAACGCAGGCGCTCCTGGAGCTAGTGTCGCTTACGGTCGCCAAATGGGTGAAGAAAAGATCATGGAAAATACGTCTATTAAATTGAGTAACGAGCGTGAGATTATCCAGTTAACGCTATCTCCTGATAAGGTCCAACCGATTTTAGATGTCATTCTTAAAGAAGCCTCAGAGAGAGAATTTAAAGATGTATATTTTTATACACATATTATTACAAAAGCATTTACGTACTTGGGGCCTCCTAAATAAGGCCTAAATTAGGTCGTTTATGAAAAGAGGGAAGGACAGCAGCATGCTCAAAACCCTTGTCTACGAGGCGATTCAATGGTTGTGTGTATGGTGACGTTAACAGTTGTTTGGATTTGTAGTGAGGTAATAGACTCTAAGCATTCTTGGAAGAATTCGTAGCCTTTAGGCGTTATTTTTAAAGAACCTTCATTTAAAGGGTCCATGGTTACTAAGGCTTCAACGCGTTCGTCATTCATAATCAATAATCGTTTTAAAAGGGCAAGAAAGTTTAGTTTTAAGTGGTTTTTGTGGTCATAAAAATACGATTGAAGAGGCGTTTTTTCGTCTTGTGGATCAGGTTTGATTGAAAGCGCGAGTACAGCCGCTTTATAGGTGTGGGCGTCCTTAAAAAAATAGGGTGGTGATTGGGAGTCTGACGAGATAAAAATGGCTAAATTCTTGTCGTTATCTTTATCTCGAATTAGGATACGTCCATCAATTAATAGCCAAGGATCTTTGGACCAGTAGTAGTCGTTGGAATTGTCAGTGTCTGTGTGGGGGGATGCTTTTCCTATTTTTTGTGGGGTGGTTGTAAGACGTTTGACTGCAAAAAAGGGATCTCTGCTTTCTGCGAGGTCTTGTTGTGTATGCCATGTGACACAACATTCGTCATTTATTAACCTTATGGAATTGGTATAACTGATTATTTTTTTCATCTTTATTACCTCATTATTGGTATAATATTAATTCTATTTCAATATTTTTATAATGATCTAAGTCTAAAAAAATGAATGAGTGATTAGTGGATGTTGTGTTCTACTCTGTTATCTTTATAACTACAAAATGAGAGACTTCTTTGCGTTTAATGAGGAGTAAGGATTGAGAGTCTTTTTTAATGTTTTGGAGTGCGTCGTTATAGTCTTTCGTCGAATTAATTAGGGCATAATCAATTTCGAGTATGATATCACCTACTTGAAGACCAACCTTTTCTGCAGGAGATTCTTTTTCTACCTCTTCGATAAGAACGCCTTCTTTATAGCGAATCTTATATTTTTCCATGAGTGATTTCGTGACATTGGATACTTTCAGGCCAAGTTTATTTGTTGTTTTTGCCTTACTTATTTTTTTGTCTTTGGGGGAGGCTGAAATTTTAACCTTAATTAATTTGGGTTTTCCACGACGAATAAGTTCGATATCTACAATTTGATTAATTCGTAGTTCAGATATTTTATTACGTAATTCTTTGAAATTCTTTACGGGCTTGTTGTTTACTGAAGTGATAACATCGCCATGTTTAATCCCAGACTTTTCTGCTGGGCTATCTTTAATGACATTATTGACTAAGGCCCCTTGTTTATTTTTGAGAGATAGTTTTTTCTGGATGTCATTTGTGATGGGTTGTATATATACCCCTAACCACCCTCTAATAACATGGCCTGTTTCCAGTAGATCTTCCATGACGCGTTGAGCTAGGTTTACGGGGACTGCAAAACCAATTCCCATATACCCACCGGATTTTGAAAAGATAGCGGTATTAATGCCGATCAATTCACTGTTTATATTCAGGAGTGCGCCTCCAGAATTCCCTGGATTGATCGCCGCATCTGTTTGAATAAGATCGGAATAGTCAACAATATCAACATTGGATCGTCCTTTTGCTGAAATGATACCTACGGTCATGGTTCCTTCCAAGCCAAAAGGGCTTCCAATGGCAATGGCCCAATTTCCAACTTTAATATTGTCTGAATTACCGATCTTAACTGTGGGTAAGTTGTTACTCTTTATTTTGAGTAAGGCAATGTCTGTTTTGGGGTCGGTTCCAATAATTTCAGCATTAAAGGATCGCTTGTCTGATAATGTTACTGTTATTTCATCAACGCCTTCTATGACATGATTATTTGTTAAAATATAACCATCTTTACTGATAATCACGCCAGAGCCAAGGCCTTTTTGCTTATACTCTCGATCGTGTCTAGGTTGGAGTTGATTATAAAAAGGATCATGTCCAAAGAGGTCATATAAGTTGCGATATCCTCTTTGTTGGACTGTTTTAACGGTGCTAATATTAACGATGGCAGGAATTGCTTTTTCAGCAACGGTATTAAAGGCTAAACTGGTTTCTTTTAATGAACTGAGGTTACTTCCCAAAGACGTTTGTACGGTTATTAGTAAATAAAGGATAATTGTCTTAGATATTTTGTTAAGTATGAGCATGAGTCTCCTTTAGCTTAACGTTTGTATTATTATAAAAAAAGGATGTGGAAAACGCCAAGAGTATTTTTATTTGGTTTCAAGTACAAAACACATACCTATTATTAGTATATGGCTATGTGTCATATAATTATCGGTCGATCTTTATATTACTATGTAGATATGTTTGATAGGAAACTAGTTTTGGGATTTTATGCAATACTAATTGGGGGATGTTTGAATAGAAAGTAATGGGGCCTTTTTTTCTATCGATGATAATTAATCAAGTTTGATCGTGTATTTCTTAGCTTTATTATAAAATGTTGTGCGAGAAATACCTAGTGCTTGAGCTGCTTTTTTAATATTGCCTTTTGTGATTGATAGTGCATGTAAAAGGGCTTGTTTTTCTATGGTTTCCAGAGGGTCTATTTCAGGGCCAGATATTAATAAAGGGCTGGGGGTGGTTGTTGAGTCAGGGCTTAGCATCTCCCGATTAATGGTATGCCCTTGCGATAAAATAAGTGCTCGTTGAATGACATTTTGTAACTCTCTGATATTGCCTTCCCATGTTTGATTGAGTAACCATTGTTTAGCCGCAGGGGATAAGTCTACTTTTGTGACATTAAATTGGGCGCTGTATAATGCCAAAAAGTGTTCGGCTAGTAGAATGATGTCCGTTTCTCGTTCTCTTAGGGGAGGGATAGTGATGGGGAATACACAAAGTCGGTAATAGAGATCGAGACGAAACGTTCCTTTTTTGACTTCTTCTTTAAGGTGTTTATTTGTGGCGGCAATGATGCGGATATCGAGTGGTTTACTTGTAGAGGATCCTACTTTTTCAATTTCCTTATTTTGAATAAACCGAAGTAGCTTGACTTGAAGACTTAGTGGAAGCTCTCCAATTTCATCTAAGAATAGGGTGCCATTTTGAGCCAGTTCAATTTTGCCTATTTTGTTTGAATCTGCGCCTGTAAATGCACCTTTTTCATAGCCAAATAATTCTGATTCGATGAGTTCGTTTGGAATAGCACCGCAATTGATACTTATAAAGGGGCCTTTTTTTTGTTTGGAATATTTATGAATCACTTGGGCAACCAGATCTTTACCTGTTCCGCTTTCACCCTCAAGAAGGACCGTAATATCATTTTCTAGAATTAATCCTATGGATTTATATATGGACATCATGGCAGGGCTATTCCCTATAATATCTGAAAATGTAGGCGCTGGGTTTGTTTGAAGATATTCAATTTGCTGTTTTTGTTGGTTGATTTCTTGTTCTTTCTCAGAGGCATAAAGCTCGAATGTAAAGAGGCCTAAAAAATCTAAGATGTTGTTAAATTTTTGGAGTACCTCTTTTGATTTGTACTCTTTTTTTAATTGTGAGATTAAAGAGCTTTTTAGTGAAAAAACGAGCATGGCTGTTTCTTTTGTAGAAAATCCTTTAGTAGATTGTTCTTTTAGAATTTGTCGCCAAAGTGTAAAAAAGGGGTCCATCTCTTTTAATGAAATATCTGGTAAATCAATGTCATCAATGGTGTGTAGAAGGTTTGTTAAGAACTTTTTAGAGTGAGAAATAAAGTTTTTATTTTTTCGGAATGATTCATTAGAAAAATGGGGGTTTTTTTCAATTTCACTGAACCATTCTTTTAGTAAGCTATCCTCAAGATGGGCGATGGGAAGAGGCTTCTTTTTATTTGATTTATTCGTCATACTGTACAAATTCTTAACACATTTTAGCGGTTCTTTCAAATCCTAAGGGGTTTGTTTACTACTTGATAGTGTGTTTCTTATTGTAAATAGGACAGTGTTTTTATATGAGATTAGTCTATGGCCGTTATTTATGATGAGGTACTGATTCCTGCGTTATGAGACATAGAATATGCGACAGGGTTATGAGACGGATTAACACGCTAAAATTGTGTCATAACCTCATGATAAAAAAAGTGTGTCATAAACGATCGTTTATGAGACAGACTACATCACAAAGAAAACTACGTTCTTGCCCCGGCTTTGCGGAGTAATGTGTCCACTTCATCGTTTTCTGCCAAATCCAGTAGGGTTTTGCCTTTATAATAACCGTCAGTGACGATAGCATTCACATCGGCCCCGGCTTGTAGGAGTGCGTTTACAGTGTCTGTATGTCCGTATAGTGCCGCCAAATGCAGTTGGGTTTCGCCTAAGTTGCATGTAGCATGTACATCAGCCCCGGCTTTTAGGAGTGCTTGAACAGTTTCTAGGTCTCCTTATAGTGCCGCCCAATGCAGTGGGGTTTTGCCAAAATAATCAGTAGCATTAAACTCGTAAACTGATTAT
>CAZIOF010000126.1:0-9235 GCA_964540745.1 uncultured Candidatus Marinamargulisbacteria bacterium | reverse complement strand
GTCCCTTCTCTAATCGAACAATGGCACGTTGAGAGGACCCAATCCGTTCCGCAAGAAGCGCCTGGGTCAGCCCCAAGTCTTTCCGATACCGGCGAATCTGTTTCCCAATGGTAGCCGCTAAACTATCCGGCTTATGTGTATGACTATCAGTGTTCATAGCTCCCCTTTTTGTAATTTGAACGGTCGCGACATCGTTGTTCGTTTCCTAAAAGAATAGGCTGTATAACGGTCATCCATCCCATGCCAACTAGGTCATGTAACACCTATGTGGCGGCTGTTCATTCTGTCGATAATTGCATTAAATACAATGTTTCTCCTATTGTAATGAGGCTTAAGGGTAATGTCAAACGCTATCTTAGTTATAGGTCTAGATAATAATAAAAGTTAATAGTCATTAAAAAATTAAGTGGAGAGATCGACGATGACAGACATATCATTAGGTAAGTAACCTGTGATGGGCGTGACAGTCCCGCCCATATCGGAACACAGGTCTATAATCAGATCGGGATCATAATAATAGAAGACGGTGAGTCTGTCCGCTTGGGGTGTGTGTTGGGTAAGGACATTGAAGCGAACACTGACACGTGCAAGATCCCGCATCAGGGTCAAGGCGGTCTTAAGGTAGGTAAGTTGGTCTGGGACGATGAGACTAAAGGCGCCCGAGGCGAGGACATGATCGGCGCAAGGTGTGTGAGGGAGGTCAAAGACATCGCCACAGTCGAAAGCAATGTCAGGGTAGAGGTCCCGTGCCTGTTGGATAAACTGGGGACAGAGATCCAGGCCACGATAGCTGGCCTTAAAGTGATGCTCTTGTAGGTACCCATAGAGGGCGCCCAGTCCGGACCCAATATCCAGTATACTCATATCGGCTTGGGGGTCCAGGCCCTGAGTGAGCGCAGAGAACCGACGATACTGAGAGTCTTGGGACTGCCACCCCACTTGATTGTGAGGGAACTCAGACACCCGCATCATTTTAGCGTAGAATGCGCGGATAAGGCTGTTTTGATGGGCCTGTTCGTCTTCCCAACGCCTCATTGGGTAGAGACAGGTATTTTGGTCAATGTTTCAGCGATCTGGACAGCGTTAAGGGCGGCGCCTTTACGAAGGTTATCGCCCACACACCACAGCTCAATCCCGTTTGGCTGAGAGATGTCTTCACGGATCCGGCCCACAAAAACATTATCCTTGCCTGCTGTTTCACGTGGCGTGGGATACACATTCTTTTTAGGGTTATCTAAGACCTCTACGCCTGGCATGGCGGTCAAGAGGTCGCGGACACGTTTGGGGCTCAGTTTTTTCTTGGTTTGGATATTAACGGATTCACTATGACCAATAAAGACAGGGACTCGGACCGTAGTGGCGGTTACTTGAATCGAATCGTCACCCAGAATCTTTTTAGTTTCATTCATCATTTTGAGCTCTTCTTTGGTGTATCCGTTAGGCTGAAAAACATCGATCTGAGGGATAATATTAAAGGCGATAGGGTAAGGAAAAACAGACCCTTCGGTTTGCATACCCGATAGGCTGCCACGGCTCTGTTGTTCCAGTTCAGCGATAGCATCCTTCCCAGCACCAGAGACAGATTGATAGGTAGAGACGACTACACGTTCGATAGTGGCCTCGTCATGGATGGGCTTGAGTGCAAGGACTAGTTGTGCAGTGGAGCAGTTAGGGTTGGCTATAATCCCATTATGAGACTCTAGGGCTTCTGGGTTCACTTCAGGAACCACTAACGGGACACTGGGATCCATTCTGAAATGGGAGGTATTATCAATGACCACAGCACCGTGCTTAACCGCTTTTGGCGCAAATTCTTCTGAAATGCTGCCGCCGGCCGAAAAGAGGGCGTAGTCCACGCCTTTAAAAGACTCATCTGTGAGGACTTCTACCTTAACAGACGCTTTATTCACATAAAGTGTGGAGCCAGCGGACCGTTCAGATGCCAGTAAAATAAGTTTTTTAATAGGGAATTGTCGTTCTTCAAGAATTTGGGCAATTTCTCGACCAACAACCCCTGTAGCGCCAACAATGGCGACGGTATATGTTGTCATAGGTAATGGCCTCCTAGCCAATGAAAAGATGACGATACAAGATCGTTCCACCTAATTATAATTGAAAGTGTGCACAAGTAAAGGGTCTAATAGCCGGGTTATGGTTATGCCCCAAAACGTGCCCGGGCTGCTGCTGGGGTATCGTCTATAAAACCACAGATGATTTGGGCGGAATCTGCATCCGTAAAGTGGGACAGAATCTCATGACGTTGTACATAGTCAGCGACAGTGGCATCTCGTACCATTTGATTATGAGCAATTTGGTTCGGGATATGGTTAGCGGGCAATGTTCGAGCGCCTCTTTCACGTGCAGCGACCATCACACTTTGTTTTGTTTCATTATCACAAAAGGAACAGAGTTGACTTAAGGATCGTTGGGACAGACTTCGTAACATGGTTATACGCCATCAGTTTAATAAGACGAGTCGCTATATTTGAAAATAAAGAAACGAACAATACATCTCAGTTGTCGAGAGAGCTATAGGTAAATTTCAAGAATAACAGTTATTCAGGTAGACATAAGTCTTCAGCGGCCCACATGCCTAAGGGTGTGATAGAAATCGTGTCTTATTTTCGGTTAATGAGGTTTTTAATGACGGCATCATCACGTCTATAGGTGTTATCCGAGAGCCGATGATAACCGCACATGGCCTGGCGATAATGATAGTCAATGCGTTTAACATAAGGGTTCCCTGGTTCTTTTAGATCCTCTGGGTTGAAGTGGATAGGGCCATGGTCAAGATTTAGAATATACCGAGGTTCTTTTTTAAGACGAATAGCCACAACTTCAGATCCATCGTCATTGGCGTAGACATAAAGATCGCCCCTATCATAAGAAAGGCTTAGTGGATCAAAAAAGCCAAAGCTTAACAGATCGTCGGTCAGTATCTTGGGGTCCACAGGACATGTTCCAGGTATCAGTTCCCACGGTAGATTTAGAGGGTCATTCTGGGGTGGGGTATGAGGTGCTGGTATTGGCGGGCATGTCCTTGGTTGAGAAAAGGCCTGTTCAGACAGGGGGGGAGCGACAAGCCTCTTTGGTGTGGATGGTTTTGATAGGGGAAGCGCCCCTCCAAAGCCGGTAGTGCCGGTCGTGTTGGGGAATGAGGCGCGCAGTGGGGCGGTCGGTGTATAGGCGGCCGCTATTGGTAACATAATAAACTCCTTAAAAGCAGCGACTTATATACCTAATCGCTATAATAAGGCTGATAATAATTAACAGTACTTATAATGTCAACCCTGAGAGAGGCAGGTCTATAAAATATTTTCCAGGCCGTAGACCAGACCTTTGAGGTCTTGGATCTTTCGGACAGAGAGGACAACGCCCGGCATAAAGGATTCCCGAGAGATGGTTTTATGAGATATGGTGAGTGTCTGGCCAAGCCCACCAAAAACGATGTCTTGGTTCGCCACGAAGCCTGGGGTCCTAACCGCATGGATAGGAATATTATGTTTTGATCCGCCGCGACTCCCTTCAATGAGTTCTGTTTCGTCCAGAGGAGATTCATTGATCTTGGGGTTAGCGATATGGATCATATCAGCAGATTTGATAGCGGTCCCGGAAGGCGAATCGGCCTTTTTATCGTGATGGTATTCGATGATCTCTACACGGTCCATATGTTTAGCAGCCTCTTGGGCCATGGTCATCATAAGAACAGCACCAATGGCAAAGTTAGGGACAACTAGGGCGCCCAAGTCTTTTTCTTCGGCCAGGCTATGAATGTCCTGGAGGTCGCTTCCTGAGAGGCCGGTAGTGCCAATAATGGGGCAAGATCCATGAGTCAGAATAGTGAGGGCGTTATTTTTGACGCAGGACGGGTGTGTAAAATCGACCACAACCTGAGGCGAACTTTCTTGTAATGCGGTGGCTAGGTCGTCATTGAGGTCACATTCTTTGACAACAGACATATCCGTTTCCTTATTAATGGCCTTAACAGATTCAGCACCCATTTTTCCTTTAGCACCGTTAACAATAACCTTAATCATATGCGTTCACCTTTCCTTATCCTAAAATGTCTGAGCCTTACGACCTTGTATTAAGAAGCGGGTCTATATAGGATTGAATCTTTTCAAAGACTTGCGATGGCGTCAATCCCTTTATATCAATATGTTTGATTCGGTCTGGTTGTTGGGAAGCCAGATCCAGATAGGCGTCCCGGACCCGGTAGTGGAAGGCGATCTCTTCTTTTTCGAACCGATCCATCTCGCCACGGGCAGCTACCCGTTTCAGGCATTCTTCTGGTGAGGTATCCAATAAGAACGTAATGGTAGGTGAGAGGGAGACAAAGGTTGAGAGACGGTCAAACCAATCTTGTGCAAGCTTACGACCACCCACTTGGTAGGCGTAAGTGGAATCCATGAACCGGTCACAGAGGATCACATGTCCAGTATCTAGGGACGGCTTAATGATCCGATCAATATGTTCTAGCCGATCCGCAAAAAAGAGTAGAATTTCAGTGAGATGGTTTTTTAGGGAGGTGTCAGGGCTAAGGAGTAGTTCTCTAAGGTTTCGACCAAAACTGGTGCCGCCGGGCTCTAAGGTTGTGATGACAGGGACTGATTGAGCTTGAAGGTACTCACGAAGGAGTTTTATTTGGGTGCTTTTGCCCACGCCTTCCATGCCTTCGAACGTAATAAAGAGAGGCGTCGACATAGGGCTATTGCCTTGGATAGACACGGACCCGACGATTGGGTTCTTCACCGACACTCAATGAATTTAAGGC
Source organism: uncultured Candidatus Marinamargulisbacteria bacterium (assembly GCA_964540745.1). Lineage (GTDB taxonomy): Bacteria > Margulisbacteria > Marinamargulisbacteria > JABIPA01 > JABIPA01 > CAZIOF01. The sequence continues at coordinate 4,461 of CAZIOF010000126.1, read as the reverse complement.
GTTTTGAGAAGCGATCGTATGTTGAAGGCGGCGTAAAAAGGAGACTCGGGGCGCGGCTTCTACGACCCGACCTTCAGATATGACCCGTTTACAAATAGTTTGGATTTCTTGTGTGGCTTCACTTTCAAGATCCTCGCTCGTCTCAGTGAGACTAAAAAAGTGACGAAAAAACTGGATAATATTGGCGTTGGTGCCACGTTTAAGGACATGGAGAGGGATCTGTCGTCCCTGCATAATCTGTGAGATTTTAGATTTAGATTTCATATGAGATTTCACGGTTAAGACTAGATCGGCTTGACTAATACTTTTAGAAATTTCGGCCGGGATTTTCAATTGATGGATCGCTTGATATAGACGGTCCGAACTGATCCCAAAGGGAAAGATGCTGGTATATTGGGGGGGTGATTGGTCAGCAATATAGGTTTTGAGTGTCTGGGACATGTCATGTTCCTGGGGGATGGCGTTGGGGATAGTCAATGGGAGTTGGGGTTCACGGCTCCGAACCTCTGGTTCGTGGTCCATGTGACGCAAGAGCGCATCCACACTGGTTTGAACGTCATGATAAATGGCAAAGACGTCCCGTTCACGGATCTCGATAAGGATTTGGAAGGTGGGTAGCGATCGACGTTCCAAGACCGTCTTTTGAGAGCCGCGGTACTTGGCTTGTTCGTCACCCAGAATTACGGGTTGGATGCCGCCAAGGAGGTCAGATAGGGTGGGGTTTTTAATTAAGTTTTCCATGGTATAGCCGTGTGCAGTCGCCACCAGCTGGACGCCACGTTCAGCGATTGTTCGAGCTGCAAGAGCTTCTTCTTTTGTCCCAATTTCGTCCACAATAATGACTTTTGGGGCGTGATTTTCAACAGCTTCGATCATGACTTGGTGTTGTTGATCGGGGGTCGGGACCTGCATACGACGTGCGCTACCGATACCTGGGTGGGGGATATCGCCATCGCCAGCGATTTCGTTAGAGGTATCCACGATAATGACACGGCGAAGATGCTGATCGGATAGGACACGGGCGGCCTCTCGTAATTTGGTTGTTTTTCCGATTCCAGGCGGCCCTAGAAAGAGGACATTTTTACCACTTTCGATAATATCTCGAATAATTTCAATGGTCCCCACAACGGCCCGTCCGATACGACATGTGAGGCCGATGATGTTGCCTGTCCGATTCCGAATCGCTGAAATACGATGTAGGGTTCGTTCGATTCCGGCCCGATTATCATCGTTAAAAAAGCCGATATTATCCACTACGTTTTGGATGTCTACTGCAGTAATTCGAGAGATATTAGTCAACTTTTCGATAGAATCGCCGTACCTAATCTCGGGATAGGCGCCCAAGTCAAGAACAATTTCGCTGAGTTGGGTTAGCTTTGGATGGTTCTTTAAATAAGCATCAATTTCTGCAGGTAAGACATGGAGCAGTAGGGGAAGATCGTCCACAATATCCGTGATGGGATTCATTTAGCGGCCCTTAACAGCGTCTGTTAGTCCTTTGCCAGGGGTAAAGCATGGGGTTAATGTGTCGTCGAGTTTGATACGGGCACCTGTGTGTGGGTTACGGCCGAAACGGGAGTGTCGTTTACGGGTCTTGAAATGGCCAAACCCAACAATGCGTACAGACTGTTCTTTCACTAGTTCTTCTGTAATGAGGGTAAAGGTTTCATTAAAAACTGATTCCACATCCTTTTTGGTAAGTGATAAGCGTTCTGACATTTTTTGAATAAGATCATATTTATTCATTAAAGGGACTCCTCTATGTTGTACTAGTAGCTAGCTAATGGACTACTATGGCGATAACATGCGATTTATATCCCTAAAGTGTAAGCCCTGAGGGTTACCAATTCAAGAGATAAATTAGGGTTGTGTTGTGACAGCCTGTCTGCCCATAAAGGCTTTTTGGAGGGTCATGTCGTCTGCATAGTCCAGATCCGATCCGGCAGGAAGCCCATAGGCGAGTTTACTAATAGTGATAGGTAAAGGTTGAAGAAGGTTCATGAGATAGAGCATGGTAGTATCTCCTTCGATAGTGGAATTGATGCCTAAAATAATATCTGAAAAACCAGTGTTTTTGATACGGTCAACGAGTTCGTTGATCCGAAGGGTTTCGGGGTGGATCCCGTCCAGGGGTGATAGGAGTCCGCCAAGGACATGGTAACGGCCGCCAAAAATTTGGACCCGTTCCAGAGCCATAATATCTTTAGGGTGTGCAACCACACATAGCGAGGTGTCTTTTCGTGTGTGGTCTTCACAGATGTGGCATCGGGTTTGGAAGGAGAGGTTAAAGCAGATATCGCAATAGCGGATGGCTTTCCGTGTATGGACCATGCTATGAGCCATGGCTTCCACATCTTTGAGTGGACGAGACAACAAGAATAGGGCCAAACGCTGAGCGGACTTCGGCCCTATTCCTGGCAATGTTTCAAGATGTTGGCTGAGATCGTGAAGCGGATTCTCAGTGCTCACACTAACTTAAGCCAGGTAGATTCATGCCGCCAGAAATTGCAGAGAGTTTACTTGTGGCTAACTCTTTTGCTTTTACGATGGCGTCATTAACAGCGGCAGTAATATTCTTTTGAAGGCCGTTGCTGTCACCTTGGGAGAGAAGATCAGATGGGATATTAATAGACTTTACTTCTAATTCACCTGTGATAATCACTTCAATTTTTTTATCTTTTGAAAAGCCACTAACGAGGACTTTTTTTAGTTCGTCTTGAACGGTTTTCATTTTAGATTTCATTTCTTTAGCTTGTTTGAGGAGCTTACCCATATCTTTTAATCCGTCGAACATTGTCAATCTCCTTTATAGTGAGGGGTTGAGGAACTGCAATAGCCTCCGAAAGGGGAGCTACGCGGTTTAACTTCGGGATATGTCGGAACAGACCCAATAGAGCTAGACTAGCTCAGAACAGTAATATTCGTCAACTTATAAGTGGGTTCGTTACCTAGGACCAGACAACCCTATTTAGAGAGGCGATAACGATTTAGAAGGCGTGAGTTATGTTGATATATATTCAAAAATAATACATGACTTATTATAAAAAAGGAGGAAGCTAATGCGAACTTCAGTCAAGGCGTTAGGTCTCGCAATGGGATTATTTGTGGGGGCTAATTTATTTGTTAGAGCGTGGTGTGGGATAGCCTTTGGGCTTGGTGGAGAGAACATACCAGGTCTATTTGGACAGTTATATATGGGGTATAACTATACACCACAGGGAAGCGTTATGGGCTTTTTATGGGGATTTTTAGATTGTGGGATTGCGGGTGCTCTTTTTGCTTGGCTTTATAACAAAATTGCCAGCAAAATAGGGGCGTAATTAGCCGATCTGAACCATTGTCGCATAACGTCGTTATGCGAGACATCTCATCCATTGATAAGACAGGACAGTAACTATCGAGGTTTGGGAGTCACACATACCGGAGTTTGGTAGTCCAAGTGAGGACAGATTTGAATCCCATTAACGATGAGAGGGACTATTTTCGAGACCGACAAATAACGCAGCCTACAGCCGTTTTAACAGCCCTTAGTGGGGGAGGACGGAACCTTCGAACAATGCCACGATATCGTTCACCTTTTTAGCCCCAGCCGAGGGCGAAGGGGTAGAAAAGGGGGGTGATTGTTGAGTAGGAGGTTGGCTATCGGAATCGGTTTGAGTTTTGGTTTGGGGTTCGGGGGAGTTTGATTGGGTGGGGTGGGATAGTGGTGTATCGTTTAGAGTGAAGGTGAGGGTGGTTCCAAAGATAGTTTTGAGGTGTGATTCGAGTATCGTTTTGGTAGGCGTTTCCTGTAGTTTTTCTCTAAAGAATTTAAAGTTTTGGGATAAGTGGATAGAGATGCTTGTGTTAGAGGTGTGTTGGAAGGTGGAGCGATTGAGTATGGCATAGAGGCTCCCATTTTCACGTTTAACCAGATCAAGAAACGCGGTCCACTTTTCAGTGTCTGAGCCTGAGTTTGGCTGAGGCGTTGATGTTGTCTGGGCCTGAGGCGTAGAGTTGGGGGCGGTAGCGCTAGGTTGTTCTGGCGCGACAGGTTGAGCGGTGGTTACGGGTGTAGATTTCTGTGTTGGTGGTGCTGGTTTAGGGGTGGGTGTGGGGGGCGTGTAAATGGGTCGTTGTTGTTTAGAGGGTGTTGGCGCTGTTTGTTGGGTGGATGTGTGTGTTGTAACAGGCGTTTCAGGTGATAGTGGTTTTAGTAGGGTCACTTGGAGGAGGAGTTCGGCGTTAGGAAAGGCACGTAGATCGGCCGCCATATGGGAGAACCGTTCCAGGAGGAGGTGTATACGGGTGGTATCGGTATGTTTGGCGAGGGTCTTTAGGGTTTCTTGCCGGCCTTCATCCAGATCCAGGGTATCGGTCAGGCCTAGGCTAATATAGAGGAGGTGTTGGGTAGTGACGGAGAGATCTTGTAGGAGTTGGGCGGGGTTAACGCCATCATCAAAGAGTTGACGTAAGGTGTTG
>CAZIOF010000125.1:0-17847 GCA_964540745.1 uncultured Candidatus Marinamargulisbacteria bacterium | reverse complement strand
TAACAGGTCCTTGAAATCGCTTCTAGCGAAGGGGTGGTACTTTAATATCAATCTTGCTGTCTCAGGGGGGCATAGTGTTGAAGCGTTGTTCATAGCTCTTTTTATGGTATTGATGTGATCGGTAGTTTTTTGTACCTTGGGTACCAAGCGGATGTCTCTACAAGTACCTGCCAAACGTGTATCGTCTACAGGACTTAGGTATATTTTTATTTGTGGGAGTATATCATCGTTGGAAAAAATCTCTAGCCAATCGTGTGTCGTTTCATCGTGTGTTATTTCAGAAATTGTTAATGCTAAATATTTTTTTATCATGTCTATCTACACTCTTTTAATATCCAAAAAATTAATACCCTATATTATATAGGGACGCTATTTATGCCATGAAAAAGGTTTAAATGCAACTAATAAATGATAACTATATTACGCTTGGCTTGTGGGATATGGGTTAAAGTCCTAAGAATCTAAAATAAGGGAAGCTGGAAGGGCTTTGGCTGAAGATAAAAAGTGTGTCATAAACAATGGTTTATGAGACAGACGTTTAGGTTGTGAGCCCTATCTTTTGTTTTTGGAAAAAGACTCTAAAATGGTTACGGCTTCACTATAGTGAGCCCCGTTGATTAACTGGATCGCGACACGATAAGCTTTCTTAATCGCCCGTTCTTGTTCTGGGTCATCTGGCTTTGCGTTACGTTGTATACATTTAATGACCTCTTCAACCAAGTGCTCCAATTCTGTTGCTATTGTCACTAACCCCCTTATACATTACCTTATAATACTGCTTACACATTTTTGAGCCCATTTAAACATCTTGTTAGAAGGATAGGGTTAAACTTTTTCGAAAGGCCTATAGTTTAGGGTGGTTACGTGTTAGTTATTACGATACTGCGGCAAGGCGGTGTGATCATTAGGGCAGGTGTTTAAGATAACGGACGATATCGTGATGGCCTTGGTGTTTCGCCAAACGTAGGGGTGAATCCCCAAATCTATTGTTGATTGTGGCTTTGGCGCCCTTGGTATCAAGGATTATGGAGTAAAACCATCCCGTTTATCCATCTATAGATAGTAGAGCGGCCCATATTGAGCGCGTTAGTCGTTCACAAGGCTGATACGATTAGCCTCAATCAACTATGTGGGGATTGTAAAGAGACTTAAACAGAGCGTCAACTGAATAACCCGTTGGGGCATAGGCGTTACCCTGTTTTAGATAGGGTTTTATGGTTTTTGAAGAGCGGTTTGAATAGGATCTCTTGTAGATGAGACCGGTTGTAGCGTTGAGTTAGTACCGAATACTGTTTGTAACTCACGTTGGGCTGTATTTACGCATTCCCTGGGAGGGGTACGGTTCTCCCCAGATGATACCGGACCTGTTTTGTTAGTTCCTAGTGGTTGTAGTATGTTAGTCATACGCCTCTCCTTTTCATAATGGGTGACCGTTATGTTCGCCCTTAAAGAGCAATGTTCGGTTCTCTAAAATACCGTCGACTAAGTCTTTAATATGGTTATTGACCCGGGTCTTGAGGGTGGGGTCACTGATGGGCTGATCCTCTTTGTACAACATATCGGTTTCAATATCAAGGGTAAAGGTCTGTTTGCTGGCCGGTTTCTTTTCGACGAGGGTCAGTGTATTCCCGTGGAATTTTAGGTACCGTTTAGGGTCTTTTTGTTTGGGCTTGAGATCGTTGGTGATATATAAGGCGTTCACCGTATCCTTGAATAAATAATCCTTGAGCCGTAACAATTTGTTAAGTGTGGCTTGAAAGGGTTTGGGGGCGGGCCTTCCCACCGATGTCCCACCAGGGTGTTCTGCGGGTGTCATGGCCGCTTGGTTGGACTCTGATAATTGGGACACGTCCACAGGCAACGGTACCGGTGGCCCCGAGTGTGAAATGTTGGCTGGCTGGTGTTCAGTTTGTTTTATCATCGCTCTATTATCATATATTCCCTCTTTTGCCGCATATTAAACAAAAGATAGCGGCTTATTATAGGGTATAGGTGACCTCAAGATGAGGCTTGGATAGTTCCAAAGAGGCTTTTTATCGGCCAAACACGAGGGAAATCCGATGCTGGGTCTGGTATTGACGGCCCTCAAATTCGAAAAATTCGTTTGTGGGGACCACCCGATGCAACCAATCCCAACGCCCACAACCCGACCCTGGCGGAAGCGATCCGTCCAACCAAATGAGTTCGCCTGGCCTCACTAATAGGGGGAGTGGGTCTGTTTTTTTGAGATAGTGTTCAAGCCGTTCTTGGGTGGGCATACCGTCAAAGCGATCGGGACAGGGTAGGAACTCTAATAACCCGTAATCCAGTGACAGAATGAAGGTATGGTCACTATAGGTATCTGGGGCCGATAACGAAGTTTGGGGGTCCTCAATTTGATGTTTTGTATAGGTTCGAAGCGCATTGCTTGCCTGGGAAAGAGGGCCCATGGGGGTATTTTAGTAGTTTCGGGTATATTCGTCCCGTTTTTCAGGAAGGTAAGGGACTTTTGAACTAATATCTTTGACGTCAAGCAGCGCATCTAAGGTCAGAGGTGCGGGATTAGAGAGATGGTGTCGCTTAATTTGTGTTAAGTAGGGTGACCGAACATTGGCCATGCCAAAAGAAATGTTGGTACCAGGCCGAACTTGTTTGACCCACCGCTTTGTATGACGGGTAGGTGTGGGCGGTTTTATAACTGTAGAATGTGCACGGCGTAAGACGCCAGAAAAGCGACGAATCTTAGAGGAAAACAATGTAAATTCCTGTGTATATTATAATTAAATTTGGATCAAAAAGTTAAAAGAACGGGTATTCTACAAGATAAAACAAGAAAATAAAAGAAGTAAATTTTAGTAGATTTACAGATTGTAAACAGTGGAGTAGGGACCCACAAGTGACCGTTTCCACCATAGCCCTTCTTTGGATAGGTGTGACGGATTAGAGAATTGATAGTTATAGCGCATGGCGCGAATATAGGTGGGGGGAGTGTCTTGAAAAGGTGAGTCTGGGGAGAGGAGTTTGAGGACCTCTGGTTGGCCTTTGAGTAACCGTGTCATGAGTGACCCTAGCCAAGGCTGCCGATCAAAAGAGGATAGCGCCGCAAACCAGAGTTGCCAATCTAATCGCGGCATATGGGGTTGAGCCCAACGAGGTGCTGATGTGAGAGACAGGGGTTTGTATCGGAATTGGTAGCTACTCCATGACCGACCATCCATACTTCCTTGGATTTCCACTTCGATCCGATTAGTTGTCATGACGGCAAAGAGGCCGTAAGTATTAATAAGAGAGAACTGACGAAGAGGCTGCATGACTTTGGCTATAAAAGAGGGTAGTAGCGGCTGTCTAAGGAAGCGTTGGCTTTCCACATGGAGGCTAAATATAAAGAGACATAGGCCAATAAGCACAGTGAGCCTTGTTCCAATAGAAAGTCGGCTAATAGACGCTGTCTTGAGGTGGTTGTATGGCTGACGAAAGATTTGATCATCATATAACAGAACCAGTAATACAACACTGAGTAAGTTAAAGAACCCATAGTTTCCAGTGCAAAAAATAAGGACCATAAGCCCTATAAGAATATGGGCGGTATAGTGACGAAACGTACGTGTGGAAAAAATGAATAATGGCAGACAAGTCTCTATAAAGAGTGTGAGATACGTCGAGATACTTTGAAAGACGTAAGGGAGTTGATGTGCAATCCAACCGCCTATATGGGGAAGGGGCTGGGTTTCGTAGTGGTAACTTAGCGCATAAAGTTGTTTCCAAGCAGGATCTTGGCTTGCTAATTTAACAAGACCAGAGGTGATTAAAAGTCTGAAGGCAAGCCAGCGGCCCAACCATACCATAAAGAGCGGTGGTGCGGGCCAGGACTGACGGGTTAATCGCCAGCGAAAGGGGATAAAAAAGAGAGCGAGAAACCCTGTTTCAATGAGTAAAACATCCCATTGGAAACTCAAAAAAGGCTGTCCAATTAGAACAAAGGACAGATAAAGATAGAAACAGAGACCTAGGCACAGTCGAGAACACCATCCAAAGAGATGGATAAGTGCGGCCAGCACACCCAGAAGGCAAGCCCCTTTCAGAACTGTGTCGGTGGCACTAAACCAAAATAGGGTGGGTAATTGGAAAAACGATATCTGCGTTCGATTGGCATCCAATAGTGATTGGAGAGGTCTAATCCCTACCTCTCCAAAAAGGCCTGTGATTTGCACAAAAAGTGATAAAAAGGCCAGGATATAGATAAGGCCAAGTCCCTTTAGAAACAGCCATGAGATGAGACGATGATTATCACAGGGTGCAAAAAAAGTGGGTAGCCATGATGAATAAAGACGATAGAGACGTGAATGTGACATAAATTTATACGCTATTCTACCAAATAGTCACTCAGAAGGGCTATATGGCGTCCTGTAGATTAGGTAAACTGTTCATTATGTAAGGAGTTTGTTAACATTGTTCTCATATTGAGATAGAGCTTACTATATAAGCTAGCAAGAAATTCCTAACAGACATACATGGTTTAAGCATCAATGTTGGCCATTAATTAAGTGTGAAAGGAAGTATCAGTTAATGCGAAGTCATTTTTTTGAAGTGTTGAATTGGTTGACCCGATTGGGTATCCATCAAAAACAATTGACACAAGGCTTGCCATCCCGAATCGTTGTATCAAATAAAATCTCATTGCTATTCTCCTGCGTAGGGGTTCCCTATATCTTTATTTTTTCCTTTGTTACAGGCAGTTTCGCGGGTCTTTTGCTGATACCTACCATCGTGTGTTTTTTGTTATGTCTATTCTTGAATTATCTTGGAAAAGTAGAGTTTAGTCGATTATTTCCTATCATAGGGTTGGCATTTGTTGGCGTCACGTATCCCCCTTTATTTGGACAGGAATATGGGATCCAGGTAATCTTAATTATCGCTTGTTTTACCTCTGTTAGCCTATTCTTACCAGAAGAGAAGCTTAAAATTCTGGCCAGTGTTTTGATTAGTTTAATGGCTTTTTTTATTACAGAAGTCACCAACTATTCGTTATTTCCACGCTATTATCTGTCAGTAGAGTACACAGGGTTCCTTTATTATGCGGTACAAATAGGTACCATTATTTTAGCGTTGATGATTGTAAAATTACTTGTGGATACACAAGAGCAGGTTTTTAAAAATCTAAAAGGCGCTAACCTTGCCTTAAGTCAATCGCGTTTTGAGGTAGAAACGGCTTATAAGCGACGGATCGAAGATGCTGAAAAACAACTTTCTGAATCAGAAAAGGCAAAATCGTTAATGAGTTTAATGAATGAATATAACCATGATATTAAAGCGCCTATGATGGTGCTTAGTATGAAGGCAAATGATCCCAGTTTACGTGTTGAAGATCTAAGAAGCATGATTCTTAAACAGGTGAAGCGTGTCGATTCCTTATTGAATAGAATGATTTCTATTGTGAAGGAAAAAGAGATTCGTACTAACCAAGAATTATGTATTAATGTCATGATTCAGTCAGCGTTAGATATGTTTCCTATCAGGCTTGGCGAAAAGATAATTACTTTAAAGAATGTTCCTAATATCATGGGTGATCCAGAAGACCTTCAGATCCTATTTATTAATTTACTTAAGAACTTTTTTGAAGCCCATGCAGAAGAATCTTTTGATACTAAGTTAACGATTGAATCGTCCTATCTGGAAGAACGGGACAAGGTTTATATCAGGGTATCGGATACGGGGAAAGGGATACCTACCCAACTTGTTGAGACATTATGGGGTCGTAAGGATGTCTCACATGGGCATGGTCTCGGGCTATCAGTGGTACGCCGTATTGTAGAAGATCATCAAGCTGATATTGAGCTTGAAACAGAGGAAGGGAAAGGGACAACCTTTCATCTCTATTTTTCGCCCCTACATAAGTTGAATCTCAATACGGTTGAGATCCCTTAATGGCGTTTAAACATATTGACTCACAATACGTTGTAGCCAGCTCATCCTTTCAAAAAATGGCGATAGGATTTTGGAAGCCCCCTAATAATCCAGCCATTTATGCAAGAGTCCCTATTGAGATTGGGTCTGTTAAGGAACGGGCACGTCAACTTCGAAAGGATCAGGGTTATTCGGTAAGCTGGTTGGATATTGTAGCAGAGGCTATTGCCAAGGCCCTCGCTGAGTTTCCTGATCACAATGTGGCGCTTATTCGCCGTAAGCCAAGGCGACGACAAGGCGTGAAGATCTTTTTTACGGATGTGTTACATACCCATGTTCAGGATTTATCGGGTGTCAGTATCTTAGATGCAGAGACAAAATCAGCGATAGAGATAGCTGCCGAACGGCGTTCTTATCAAGAGCGGCTCAGGAAAGGAAAAGATAAGCGGATCTCCTTGGCCCAGCGAGTCGTTAAATGGGTGCCATATGGCTTATTGAGACTCACATTTAATGTCCTAACCTGTCTTCAATATTCATTCAATATCAATCTAAAAGCCTTCGGATTGCCAGAAGATCCCTTTGGGTCTGTTGTTATCTCCTATCATGGGGCTTATGGATTTGAAGAAGCCTATATCCCCTTGGTTCCTTATTCACGAACGCCTTATAGCATTGGGATAGGACGACCCGTGAAACGGCCTGTTGTTCAGAAGGGCGATGTGGTTATTCAAGAAGAGATTATTATCACGCTTACCGCGGATCATCGGGTGATTGATGCCGCCCATGCGGGTCCTATCATGAAAGCCTTTAAAAAGAGGTTGAAGGGGATGTGTTGAGTGCTTCTTCAATCGATGTGACAACACGTTGATTGAGCGGGCCTATTTTTGAATCAAATCGGGCTATTACCTGTCCATTTTGGCCTACTAAAAATTTATTGAAATTCCAGGAAATGGACCCTCCAAAGTTAGGGTTGGTATCCTTTCCGGTTAGGTAACGATACAATGGGTGTTGGTGGCGTCCCTTTTTGACCTGCCCTTTTTCAGCCAAGAGGAAACTCACGTTATACTGGGTAGAACAAAAGGTTTTGATGTCCTCAGATGTCCCTGGTTCTTGATTTAAAAAATCATTAGATGGAAAACCAATAACCACAAGGCCCTTTTGATGATAGGTCTCATGGAGTGTTTGTAACCCTTTATATTGGGGTGTGTATCCGCATTTGCTGGCTACATTTACAATAAGAAAGACTTTTTTCTTATAGTTAGATAACGAGATGTTTTCCTGATCAATAGAGTTGAACGAAATAGCATGAAATGAAGAAGGCGCTATAGGAGAGAGGGGGGCACTAGGAAAAAATAGTCGTTTGAGAAGATAGGCTAGTAAAAGAAATAGGATCAGGCCGCCAATAATGAGCAACTTTTTAGACATGTGAGATAAATTCTTGTTTTTTGAAGTCATTAACAAATACGTTTAGGGTAGAAATCCAAGCAGGGTGTCGATTCAGACAGGGAATCAACGTAAAGGTTTTTCCCCCTGCATTAAGAAAGATGTCTTTTAGTTCTATACCTATCTCTTCGATAGTTTCAAGACAGTCAGAGACAAAGGCAGGGCAGACAACACAGAGATGAGACACACCTTTTTGGGCAAGCTCAACAACATGTTTATCGGTATATGGTTCAATCCATTTATCACGTCCAAGTCGGGATTGAAAGGATATGCTAAATTGATCCTGGGATAACCTTAATTCATCAGCTACCAGTGCAGTTGTGGTTTTAATATGATGGGCATAACACACCTTGTGTGCAGGCGACGGGGTATGACAACAGTCTTTTTGTTTAAGACAGTGAGAGCCCGTACAATCCGTTTTCTTGAGATGACGTTCGGGGAGGCCATGATAACTGAATAAGAGGTGTTCTACAGGTTGGGGAAGTGATTCAGCAATTTGGGTGGATAGGCTCTTTATATATAGGGGGTGTTTATAAAAAGGTGCTTGGAAGGACTGGGTGAGGTTATGGCCACGCTTTTTTATAAGGGAGCGAATATGTCTTTCTGTAGTGAGGGTCGTTGACATTGCATAATGGGGGTAAAGTGGAATGACTAAGAGGTCTGTTAGAGTTGGATATTGGCTTAACATGGTATCTATGACGGATTCAAGAGAGGGGCTTGCATAGCGCATGCCAAGGAAGATAGGTAGATCGGATTGCTCTTGAAGTAAGTCTCGAACATCTTGACTAATATGGATAAGGGGTGACCCATTATCTGTCCAGACAGACGCATAGGCTTTAGCGGATTGTTTGGGACGCGTTCGCAAGATAATGCCTTTGACAACCAACCAGCGAAGCCAAAACGGATAGTCGATAACATAGGGATCCATCAAGAATTCATCCAGATAGGCTCTTACATCATCCTCTTTGGGTGATTTGGGAGAGCCCAGATTAACAAGTAATACAGCCTTGGTTTGTGTCATGAGTACTATCCTTAACAGTTATCTGGTCTCAATGGTAGAAGAAACAGTGTAGAAGTGCAATAACGGGTTATTAAAAACATAACAAAATTGTCAGCCAGTGTTTTTGTGTAATACAAAATTTTAAGGAAACAAGATAAATCGGTATTTGTAATAGCAGACTTGTTGTATAGTATTTGTAATAGTAAATGTAATAAAAAAAAAACTATTAATTAACATGATTATAGAGGTCGGCTAAATGCAAACAAAGATACTTGCTTCACAGAATCGTATTTATTCTATAGATAACAAGCCAGAAAAAGGGTGTGGTAGTGGTGAACAGCAGTTCTCACAAACCGCGGGTGGCCAGATTTTGAGCGCTACAGGGAGTGGTGTTTTTCATTTGTCGACCTTTGGTCTATGGTTAGATGCAATTAAAGTGAGGACGCAATGTGGGGCTCCGGCTCTGAATGCCATGTTAAATATTCCTAAAGAGGTGCCTTTAACGTCCTGGGGAAAAGTAGTTGAGTATAGGGGATCCTTGTTGGAAGTATTGAAGGGGATTAAGCCTTTGCTAGGATTTGGACCCTATATTAGTGGTCGAGTCCCTTATTTATCCTTGAATTATGTGGGGCATAGTCAGGCGACCCAGTATTTAGTCAATCATCCTTTCAAAGAGTTAGGAGGTATTACAGCAGCGACAGTCCTGTCTGCAGTGCCTCTCGCTCTTGCTGAACGTTATAAAATTGAGGCACAAATGGGATTAAAGAAAGCGGGTCGGCTTGGACTAGATGCTACATTATGTCGCGAGTTTCAGTTTAATATGGCCTTACATGGTTCACCCGTTATTGCTCAGTGGATGGAAAAAAGTGTATCACCCACTGTATCGGGTTTAAAAGGTAAAGAGGGTATCATGACAAGCATGGTCTTTGGTTCATTGGTAGGGATGTTTACCAATCCTTTTGATCAGATTAAGACAAAAATTCAAAGTGGGACTTATTCGACTGTTTTTTCTGGACTATCCTCCGAATTAAAAAAGGAAGGGGGGGCGCTATTTTGGAATAGGGGTGCACGTTTTCGAGGGGTTTATGTAGGAACGGCCATAACCACACTTAATTGGGCAAGGACGAAGATTGAAGGATACATGGATAGTGTGTCTGCGTGACCTTTGCTATTTAGGGCTTGAATTGGTCACGCTTTCAAATTGAAGCGTCTTTAGATAAACTATTCTAAAGGAGGTCTCCATCTTATGATTAATAATATCACGTACTCAAAGCACGGCGTACCTGTGTTGAAGCGGCCAGAAATAGAGATTATTGCTACTGACTTTTTGAAAACACAGGGTCATTATCCCTCCTTAGGGAATCCCGTGGATATGGTAGCTCTCATAATAGACCTAGAGAAGACAGAGGGATTAGTATGTCAAACCTTGGATTGTGGATCGAGAGAAGGGGCTAAAATCCTGGGGTGTCTTGATCTCGCACAAAAGAAAATTATTATTGATACAAGCTTATCGCAACATGATGCAATAAGACGATTTACAGAAGCCCATGAAATAGGGCATTGGGTATTACATCGACATCAACCCCTTATGAATAACGACACTCAAGTAGAAGGGTTTGCCGATCATGAAGGCACGCTGTCTATTAAACATCGGTTGATTACGACCCACGATTGGATTGAGTGGCAGGCTAATGCGTTTGCGGCCAGTTTGTTAATGCCCCAGGAACTTGTTATGGCTATTACGATTCGTGCAGGACACCTTTTAGAGTTGTGGCCTGTTGGTAAACAACCCGTTTTGTTGAAACTCTCACATAAGCAGTTAGATGCGCTGTATACCTATGTGGCATCACGTTTTGGTGTCTCTAAAATGGCAGCTGGTTATCGTCTTAAAACGCTTATGTCGGATGTGAAGACCTGTTAAAGAGGGTCAAATAGTCCGTCTGTTAGGTTAAAGATAGTGAGGAACCGGTTAATGGAAAAAATGCCGTACATATTTCGAATACAGGTAATAGAGAGTGCGTGATCAGCAGTTCCTACAAGTAATTGATTGTTAGAAACCTTAAAGTGACCAGGCGGAAGATTTTCTGATGTGATATCGCACTCGAGTAATTCCAATAGTGAGCCGTTAATGGTCGTATAGGCAGGAAGGATAGGGTTGCATGCACGAATTAATGCACTGCAAGACTGAGCTGTTTGAGACCAGTCAATTAAGGTGTCCTTGTCTTTCAAACGAGGAAGATAAGGCGATGATGGTTGAGGTTTAGGATTGAATGTGTTGGATAAGAAATAAGGATAAATCTGTTCAAGAAGTGGCCTAATACTATTTTCAGCTTTAGCATTTATAAGACCAGAGGTATCGGTGGGGTCTAGTTTAAAGGTGCACTGGGAAATAATGTCGCCTGAATCCCAGGTGTCTGAGAGAAGATGCAAGGTTAAACCAGAGACAGTGTCCTGATTATAAATTGCATGAAACTGTGGTTGGGCACCTCGATAAAGAGGTAGTAAACTGGGATGTAGATTAAAGGCTTGTTTAGAGGCGGCTGTTATAATCTTAGGAGGGATCTTTTCGCTCAAGTAAGCAGATATAATATAGTCTGTGTGAATAGAGATGATTTTATTTAAAACACGATCGTCTTGAACAGAATTATAAAAGAAAAGATGATCCTTATAATTACCAAAGCCTATTCGGTCTAAGTTATTACGTTCTTTGGCCGGACAAAAAAAGGTAATGTTGTGTCCTTTTTCTAAGAAAAAAGCACCTACAGACTTTCCCAATGGAGCAGTGGTGAAAATAGCAAAAGAAAGTGTGCTTGTATGGTTAGGCATATATCATTCAAACGATACATAAAATCATTAAAAAAGTAAATCGCATAAAGTAGTATAAGATCCCTAAGGTTTGATATACTTAACGCATGAAGCAATATCTTAGTAGGAGACATGACTGATGGCAAAACGCGTATACCGAAAAGGTTTAGAGCTTTTTCATAATGAGACTAAACAAAAGATCATGTTTGGAAAGTGGAATGAGGATAAGACAGCGGCCTGTCTCTCCTCTAAAAATGAGTTTTTAACACTCACTAAAGAGGCGTTAGACTCAGAGTACACCAGTTATGTAGAAATCGAAAAAGAAGCAAAAGAACGACGACGCGGTCAAACTTGGTAGTGCCTACTATTTAGTAGGTGTTAACGATGAATACATCCAATCAAGCGGCTCTGAAAAAGAGTGTTGTTTCGATCCCGTATAGTTATAATTTTTACGCCATTCATGGGGATTTAATCGATGATCCAGATCACTAATTTCGTTTGATATTTCTATTTTAGGGTCTCGGCCTGATTTTTCGGCTTGGTTTGATGTCTAAATTTTTCACATGTTGAGAGAGGTAACCAATTTTTTTGGCTATCAAAAAAGAGAGATTTGTTTGGCATTGTTAGATGGTTATCCACCTGAGCTAGTTGATAGTTATCTGAATACTTTGTCTCAATTAGGGATATCTGATGACACGTCATTAAAGGATGTTTTTCTACTATTCAATGAAGCTCATACGCTGTGTCGTGACCGAGTTGAGATCGTACAACAATCCTATGTGGATGAATATGAAACGATACAAGAGACGTTGTTTAGAAAGCGAGGCGTTCAAGATCTGATGCAGTTCATGTTTGATAGGTTGAAAGATTAGTCGAAGTCAGAACAGCGATCCCGATGTCTTGCGGTTCTGGGGACTCCGAAGACGCCGAGGGCTTACTGGACTCAGATGACTCGGAAGAGACATCCGGGTGGATAAGCCTATGATAACTAGAGTTTAGTAGCAGACCGGTGTTCACGAGAAGTCTAGCCTGGGTATTGAACAGTTAATTCTATTTTTCCAGGTGTTTGTATTGTCCTTAATTCTTGCTGAGGAACAGTGGTTTGTTGAAGTTGACTTTCAATGTGTCTAGAGTAGGCCTGTTCAGCGCCAAACATGCCTGCTGAAATACAGCCTGCGCATCCAGCACCTATGATTGATTTGAATGTCCCTCCATATGCTTGAATAAGAAAGGTTAGTGGATAGGAGGGGATATTATGAGTCAGTGTTCGGCGTACGTAATCAACTTGAACCTTTGGATTGAGTTTGTCAATATAAACACCTCTTTTGTGTAATTCGTCTATTATAGCGGGGTAGCGATGTAGGTGTTCCCATTGCCCATGATGTCTTTTAGCGTAAAAAAGCTGAGGAATTTGGCCAATAAAACACATGATTGAGAGGGTCTCATTGAATGGAAATGGTAAGTCGTGATAGCTGTCAGAATGTATCTGGATTGTCATGTCGCTAGCATTAAGGAGTGCAAAGATGCCGCCGTTAGCGAGTATGGGTAAGGTTCTTCCTAGCCACTTTTGAAAGGGGGTTAATTCGAGTGATGGGACGTGGATAGAGGGGCGTCTTTCAGATTCAAGATCAGGTGAAATAGCGCCCGCTAACCGTGATTCTTCTAAATCAACAGAGGTCTCTAATGCTGTATGAAAGGACTCCAAAGATGATCTGTCTGTATCTTCAGGGCCTTCTAATTCAGTTGTTGTAGTGTAGATCCTGGGGGTTAGGTCCTCATTTAAAAGCATCATGAGGCTATCTGTGTCACGGTTATGACGCTTTTCAATATTTTTTGCGATGGTCATTTGAAGGGCCCCAAAAAGGGAGTTATAAAACCAAAATAGCCGTGCCTGGCATTGGGGGTCCGCGTTATTAGGGTCGGCGCTAAAGGGTTCGTCGAATTGTGTGAGATGGCTTAAGCCATGGCTCAAACCATAGGCTAATGGGGCTGTAATAAACGATGATGCGACAGATAACAAAGAGTGTTTAGGTTCCTGAAGAAAGAGTCCTTTTTCTGCCAATGCCTGTTTCGTTTCTGGGTTCATTGTTTCAGACTTGAAACATTCAGCAAAAGACATGCTTATGGTATGAATAAGAGTATCCACTAACGTGGCGACCAATACTTGTGTGTCACAGGTAACGTCGTATTCATTTAGGGCGGACAAAATTGTATTTGCGATGACAATGGTTCCTACCAATACAGGGATCCGATGCAAAAAGTTTGCATATGAACTTGGTCTTGAATGGAGCGTAAGAGGTGTGCCGGAGCCTACTGTTACAGAAACGATTTTATGTTTAAGCATGGGCATCTGCATGGTTGCCCTCCCAATATGTTTTTTATGATGTAGAATATCTATATTATTAAGTTGTTTTTCTAATCATACACTATATTAAATAAAAGACGAACTAAAGGGTCATGTTTTATGTGGTTAAGTCAGAGATTGGGATTGGGGGGCGAAATAAAGTGAGGTTTATTTCATAAACCATGGGGTATAAGACCGGTTACATCCGATGGAAGACGACTAATATACCTCAGCTGTGATAAGTAGTGTTTCAATGTCTCGTTCTCCCCGTCTATTCTCCCAATATTGTAGGTTTCAGCCATTGTTAGTAGTCGAATTCACCTTGGCACCTTTGTCTATGAGATATGTTGAACGATATGGTGTTTATCAAATCCATAGTCTTAGAGATATTCTTAGGGGTACATGTTCAATTGAACCAAGAATAGTATATGTTGGATACAGACTTGGAGCTTCGGGTACTCAGTTGGCAGTGGGTCTAAGTTTTCTTTCTGAATTATATGATAAGATATCCTTGACTTTCAATTCTTGTGTTGGTTGGACTTCCAATATTGGGCGGTCTTACTTGTTCAGGGTTTAGTCTTACGGGGGCAAGGTACTATATCATAAACACACAAGAAGAGCCCTACTTTTCACAGCCGGAGAGAGTAGAGGATCTGAATGATATCCTTCAAAAGACCCCTCTTATTAGAGCGATGTAGATGGCCATAATGGGAGATTAATGGACTTTCTGAACAATATAGAGGGAAAAAGAGAGGTTTTATTTAAGATAGCGAACCACGATCCCCATGCCGTCATTATAGATATTAGAGAGTGGCTTTTGTTGATAGACTAACCCTTCAACTTTGGTCACAAATTAACGCTGTTTGTGACGGGGTTTGTGCTCAAAGGCCTGTGGGTCAAATGCGCGATACCCACCTGGAGGAAGATTACCTAGTTGAATATTACCGAATCGGACTCGTTTGAGTTGGATGACGTAGGTGTCAACGGCTTCAACCATACGTCGAATCTGACGGTTCTTTCCTTCTATTAAGATAATGCTAAAGAGTGTGGGTTTAAGCATATTAATGGTACATGGTTTAGTGGTATAGCCATCAATATCCACCCCTTTTTCCAGAAGCGCAATATCGCTACTAGTTAGAGGCGAGTGTGTCCGGACAATATATTCACGCTCATGGGGCGTTTTTGCATCTAGAATAGATTTGGCAAAGATACCATCATTAGACAGAAGGATAAGACCTTCAGAGGCTTTATCTAAGCGACCAATGGCGCTAAGTGATTTAAGGTTTTTAGGCAAAATACCTTTAATTTCGCTTTCACCATGGCTAGGGCAATTAGTGACAATGCCGCGTGGTTTATGAAACATAATATATTTGTATTGTCGTTTGACCTGATAAACATGTTTATCTAGTTCTACTTTGTCACGACCGGGTGTAATTTTGAAACCTAGTTGCGTGACAACGTCACCATTAACGCGAATCCATCCCTTTTTGATGTACTCTTCCGTTTTACGGCGAGATAGGATCCCCTGCTCAGATAAATATTTTTGTATACGCATATTGGCAACGATTGTACCCTGATATGTGTTACCTGGCCAGTTTGAGGCTTATTTTGAAGTGGCTACCCAGACACCATTCCAGTCTTTAGGATTTTGTGCCTTTAGGATATTACAGCGTTCCACGTATAAATTGACAGCTTTATCATTAGGGTTAATTTTCTTTGCCTTTTCAAACTGTTTGATAGCATCGTCCCAACGGGCTTCGTTATAAAAGTCTATACCGTTATTAAACATTTCCAAAGCCTCTACCATATTAGGAAATGATTCTTTTGTATGGTAATCCAATACTTCATAGACCTTTACAGGAACTGTTTTCCCTTTAACGATGACGCAGTCCACTTGACGCGTTCTATAGGTGGCTTTTAAGGCTTTATAGGTATATTCACTGATGAGAATATGGGCGCCATACTGTTTACATGAACTCTCTACTCTAGCGGCAAGATTCACGCCATCACCAATGACTGTATAATCCATCCGTTTTGGAGACCCAATATTTCCAGAAACAATGGTATCGGTATTGAGTCCCATGCCATGGTCTATGGGTGCCATTCCTTGTTGCTTTCGTCTCATATTAAACTCATTTAGAGATGTCATCATTTTGATGGCAGATCGTACGCCTCTATCGGGATCATCGTCATGAGCAATAGGTGTTCCAAAGATGGCCATGCAGGCGTCACCAATAAACTTATCCAGCATGCCACCCTCTTCCTGGATACAGTCCACCATGAACGTAAAGTAATCATTTAGGAGTGAGACCGTTCCTTGTGCACCCAGTGATTCAGTAAGTGTGGTAAAACTACGGATATCTGAAAACAGGACAGTTCCAATACTCTCTTTTCCTCCTAACATATCTTCGCCTTCTTCCAAGAGTTGGGCAGCCAAATCAGGATTCATGTAGCGGGACATGGTAGATTTCATACGTTTTTCATTGCTGATATCCTCCATAAGGAGTAGAGTTCCAATACGCTTTTCATCCACATCTACCAGTGGTTTAATAGTTAAATTTACCGATACTGTTTCACCAGAAAACTCTACTTCAGTATCAAGAAACTCATTCTCTACAATAGGTTTATCCTCGTCGTCGTCGTCCATCTCATCTAAAGTTTTAAGCGCTTCCTCTAGTGCAATGATTTTGTCAGTAACCCATTGATTGGGTCCTGATAAAAACTCTTTAGCGTCATGCTCTAAGATCAGTTTTCGAGAGGTTTTCATGATCCGTGAGGCGGCTTTGTTAATGGTAGCGATTTTACCTTCGCTATTAATAGTTAAAACGCCACTAGTCATACTTTCAAGGATACTCTGTGTATAACTTTGCATCATTTCCAAGTTATCGAACAGGGTGGCGTTTTCAATACCAATGGCAATTTGTGAGGTAAAGGCTTTTAGACGAGCCTCATCCTCTTCAGTAAAGTTACCGCCATGTTTATTAAGGACTTGGGTGACACCAATGACTTTTCCCGCCTTGTTAAAGACAGGTGTACATAAAATTGATCGCGTAAAAAAGCCTGTTTTCTTATCAAAAGAAGGATTGAATCGAAGGTCTGCATAGGCGTAAGGGATATTAATAGATTCACGGTTTTGAAAAACAGCACCAGCGATCCCTAAATGGTTGGGAAGCCGAATCCTGTTCGACCCTAACCCCATGGCCACTTCCGTATAGAGTTCGTTGGTCTTTTCGTCATTAATAAAGAGGGTTGCACGTTCAGCATCTAACATATCGGTAATAGTCGTAATAATCTTCTGTAACAGGGGCGCCAATTTGACTTCTTCGGCAATCTTGGCAACCACATTAAGAAACTGTAGTTCTTGCGCTCTAGCAGCTTGTGTTTGTTCCACAATGAGGTGTCGTTCAAGAGCCATGGAGGCTTGTTCTGTAATCGCATTTAATAGAACCAGATCACGTTTACTAAAGAAGCCTTCTTTTTTATTAAGAATTTGAGCAACCCCAATGGTTTCACCACGAAGATTTTTCAGTGGGCTACAAAGAATTGTTTCTGTTTTATAGCCGGAACGTTCATCAATCTCTTTGTTGAATCGCTTATCTTTATAGGCACTTTTGATAATGGCGCTTTCGTCATTTTGAAAGACCCAACCAGCCACGCCACTATTATTCATGATTCGGATTTCACGTCTGAAATGTCCTTGTGCGACACGTGAATAAAGCTCGCCTGATTGAGCGTCATTGAGAAAGATGGTGCCTCTATCAGCTTTTAATTTAGAGGTAGTGATGGAGACTAATTTTTCAAAGGCTTCGTCCAGATTATTGGCTAAGGAGACAGCATTTGTGATTTTTAGTAATAATCGAGCCAGATTTTCAGGTATATCTTTAGCGGGAACTAAGGGTTCCTTATCCTTATCGGTGGTTTTTGTTTTTGCATTTGGCATTGTGTCCGCCTCCTTATTTAATTTTCTGAACCTGTTGATTCAAATTGTGCTCTTAACGATACAATTGTTTTCTTTAGTTCCTTAATTTCATTAAGACTCCCCGCGCGTCCATGTTGAAGTGCGTTTTCCTTTTCTGTTTTTAATTTTTCCAGTTCTTCTCTTAAAGAGGTTACTGTTTGTTGAAGATCTGTAACATTGTTTGATGAATCAGCAATCGCTTTTTGTGTGCGTTCATCTTCACCAATTTTAGATTTTTCAAACTCGTCCCGAATAGAAGAAATTGTTTTTTGAAGGTCTTGCACTTCGTTAACAGAATTTGCAATTGCTTTTTGTGTGCGTTGATCCTCGCCAATCTTAGACTTTTCAAACTCATCTCGAATAGCGGAAACCGTTTTTTGTAGGTTTTGAGCGTCGTTTACAGACTTGGAAATAGCT
>CAZIOF010000124.1:0-5595 GCA_964540745.1 uncultured Candidatus Marinamargulisbacteria bacterium | reverse complement strand
AAAAGGCTATACCCCTTGTTCCCTGTCTCCTCCTTAGAGTATAACTCTATCTCATTTAAAAAGGTCTTAACCGCTCGTTTTTGCCCTTTAGGGACCTGCAAACCAACCAGTACCCGTCCATAAGCAGCCCCATGGTTTCGGTAATGAAATAAACTGATATTCCATCGGTTCCCAACTTCATTCAAAAAGTCAATGAGTGCACCAGGCCGTTCCGGAAATTGGAACCGATACAGCTCTTCATCGGTCACGCCTTGGCCGCGCCCTCCCACCATGTGCCGAATATGAATTTTTGCTAATTCATCGTCCGTTAAATCTACTACCGCATAGCCTTTTTCCAATAACCCTGACTTAATAGACTTCCTTACACCTGGATCTTCTAATTCAAGCCCTACAAAAATATGGGCCTCTGTTTCTGACGCGTACCGATAATTAAACTCGGTGACCCGTCGCTTCCCTAATAATCGACAAAAGGTCTTAAAACTGCCTGGTTTCTCTGGTATCGTCACCGCAAACAAGGCTTCTCTCTGCTCCCCTATCTCAGCCCGTTCGGAAATGTGACGTAAGCGATCAAAATTAATATTGGCGCCTGATAGAAGACAGGCATAGGTCTTTCCCTTGGCCTTCCGACGGGCACAATATTTTTTTATCCCAGCAACACCTAACGCACCCGCTGGTTCTGCAATGGAACGCGTATCATCAAAAATATCTTTTACTGCGGCACAGATTTCATCAGTGGAAACTTGGATAGTCTCGTCCACCAATGATTGAAGTAGATCAAAGGGCTGTTTGCCGATCTGCTTAACGGCCACACCATCTGCAAAAATGCCGACTCTATCCAATATGACACGCTTTTTAGCGGATAATGCAGCTGCCAAACACGCAGACTCTACAGGCTCAACAGCAATGATCATGGTTTCAGGTCGTACAAATTTTGTATAGGCCGCTATCCCAGCTACCAATCCCCCGCCCCCAACACAGACAAAGATCGCATCAATAGGGTCTTGATACTGGCTCAACATCTCCATAGCGATAGTCCCCTGTCCTGCAATGACATCCAAGTCATCATAGGGATGGATAAAGGTCAGGCCCTTCGATTTTGCCTCTTGAAGTGCATAGGCATAAGCATCATCATAACTATCACCCACTAGAACCGCTTTTGCGCCTAATGCACGAACAGAATCTACTTTAATAGGGGGCGTTGTCTTTGGCATAACGATCGTTGCTTTAATCCCTAAGGCCTTAGCAGAATAGGCTACACCCTGAGCATGATTGCCCGCAGAAGACGCACAAAGCCCCTTCGCCTTCTGTTTATCTGTTAGCTGTAATATCTTGTTGTAGGCGCCTCGTATCTTAAAAGAAAAAACAGGCTGCAAATCTTCTCGCTTAATAAGCACATTATGCCCTAACCGCTCACTTAGACACCCCATTTCTTCCAAAGGCGTCTTCTTTACCACATCATAGACCCGTGCTCTCAATATTTTTTCGATCACTTGTATTGTCATATAATGCCCTATAACCCTTTCTCTAAAGTTCGAATACTAAAGAAGGATGTGGGAATAGGATTGTTAAGCGTAATGGACTCTTGAATGATCGTGGTTTCATGCAAACGAACCTTTCCCTTCTTTGTTATCATGCTCAAAAGGGAGGGAATCCAAACCCCGTCAATTTCCTTTATTTTTCGTACATCAAAGTATTTTCGACGACCACCTTTAGTTAAATAGTATATCGCACGAGACACCACATAATTATCCTGTCTTACATACAAAATAGCCTTATGATACCCGTCTTCTTTCTCTATCTCTGGCGTCTTCGGCAGACTCTGAATCTGCCAAACCTTGTAATCTCGTAGCTGTCGTTCGCCGTGAAGTTCATAGATATACCGACTCGGATGACGGCGCGTTAAATCACCGTAGGTAAAATCAGATCCCATAAAGGCTTGACTCTTATCACTAGACACGATTCGTTTTATTTTTGCCAACGCCGGCAAATACATCCACTGATCATTATCTTGCGTTGGATCATCATAATCTATGGTATAAAAACCCGTATTTTTCACATCTGCTGGCTCTAAAAAAAACATCATTGTTTGATCGTTTTCCTTCGCCCGAAGAGAATAGGATTTCAAACGCCTGATCCGCTGTTGCCCTGACTGATTGGTTAAGACCATCTTGGTAGTCATCACAGAAGTTATCCCTAACTCACGGTCATAAACCTGTTGCATGATCGCTTCTGCTGTCTGCCCATAAAGAAACGACGATACCAGCCATAAACTAACCCCAATTATCACACTATATCTCATCTATTTATCCTCCTGATTGACGGGTTCCTTTGGTAAAATCTGAGGAAACCGCTGTAAAAAAAACATGATGGCTGGTGCAACTATTACATCTGCACATAAGGCCATAAACGCTGTAAAGGCTGTTAATAAACCAAAGTATTGAACGTTTTTCATATTGGCTTGAGTAAATACTAAAAACCCACCCATGAGGACAATGGATGTAAATAATAACGCACGGCCTGTGGTCTGCAAGGTCCGATGAACCGCGACCTCCACATTATACGTTTCAAAATAATAACGTCTAAAATTGTGCATAAAGTGAATGGTATCGTCTACCGCTAACCCAATCACCACACTGGCGACCATAATGGTAGATAGGTCTAATGGAATATTTAAGAGTTTCATTAAGCCCAAGGATAGTAGGATAGGCAAAAAATTAGGTATCATACTAATCAATCCTAATTTAACTGAACTCAACAAAGCCATCATCAGTAAACTGATAATAACTGCTGCTAACAGATAACTCTTTGCCATACTTACAATCACGGCACTTACTGTCCGGAATAATATGGTAAACATGCCTGTTATTTGGACCTCTGCCACACCCTCATAGGCCTCATAAACAAGGGTTTGGACACGCTCAAAAAAGTGTGAATATTCGATAGCATCTCGCCACGGGACACGTAAGGTTAATCGCAAGGTTTGGTAATGACCATCTACAACTTGGTTCAGATCCTCTGACCCACTATTCTCAAATAGGAGTAGCTCCTGAGCTAATAACGCCTTTGTCTTAGGTAACCGATAAGCGGCTGGGTCATTCTGATTCAGGGCCTGGTTAATTTCTTTAACCAAGTCAGGTAATCCAGATACTTTCCCCACAAAGATATCACCATCTTTAAGTTCTTTTAATTGGGCCATTACCTGCTCAGTTCGATTCAATATATCCATATTGATAATACCATTAGGTTTACCTGTATCAATCAAAATTTCAAAATTCATAGACCCCTGCAAGGCTTTATCCATTAATTGGGTATCACGTGCAATGGGCATAGACTCAGGTAACCACACTAATGGGTTATGAGAAAACTTTAACTTTTCAGCTAACAATAGACTCCCCCCAGCTATAACGACAGTTATAAGTAAAATAGGGATATGATACTTACCTACCCAACCTGCGATTCGTTGCAAGACAACATCTGCCCAAGGCTTCTCTACCTGTCTAACTATACCTGCAAAGGGGAGTAAGGCCACAACAGACGGACACAAGAGCACTGACAAGACAAAGGCCACTAAGACCCCATAACTGGCAAACATCCCTAAATCACCGATGGGCTTAATATCCGCAACAGACAAGGATAATAATCCTCCTGCTGTGGTTAGAGAGGTCATCAAAATAGGGAGCCCTGAATGTTCCAAGGCATTAATCATCGCTTCACGCTTATGTAAGCCACTTTTCAAATCACGATAGTATAAGGCCAATAAGTGGATCGTATCCCCCACCCCAACAACAATGAGAAAAGAGGGCAAAATTTGGGTAGGCAAGGTAATAGGAACCCCGAAAAAGGCCATGGTTCCAATGGTGATGAGTAAGGACCCTATTATCACAATAAACGGTAAAACGACGCCGACTATCGTTCGGAACAAGACAAAGAGCAAGCCCCCTATCAGCCCCAACGATACCACTAAAAATAACTGGATATCGTTCTCCATTATGGTATTTAATGAATAGGTTAGGATAGGTGCGCCTGCTACCGAAACCTGAAAATTGTCCTTCTGATAGGCATCCACTAATGATGTAATAGTTGTGGCAATGGCCTTATTGTCTTCATCTGTTAGCAACTCCGCTTGGATATCGCTAGAAGCCGTCTCATCAAACCCAGAAAAAGGGTCATCCTCTTCCGACTCTCTAAAGGCACTGGTCTTAATTAAGATAGTGGTATAGCGACCGTCCTCAGAAATAATATTATTGTGATAAAGTGACTTTTCTAATACGGTCTTTTTAAATTGGGCCATGGCTTCCGGACTCGTTGGAATTGGCGTTCCCAGTTCCCTAACCTTTAATGCCCCCTCTTCTCCAACGGTTTCACGAACGTTGAGAAGGCTTGTCACCTCAACAACATGGGGGACTTTTTGGGCAAGCTCCTCATGAAATTCCTTTAATCGATTTAAAAAAATAGGGTCAAAGACCTCTGGGGGGTGTATTAATAACTGGATCCCCTCATCCTGACCAAATTGGTGCCGAAAATTATTATAGGACACTAAGATAGGGTCATCAGGATGAAGAAGGCCCTCACTTGAAGAATCGAGTCGAATATTAGGGATCTGACTTATAAATAAAGAAATGACTAAAAGAAAACCCAATAAAGTCTTTTTAGGATTATCATATAACCAGGCGGCAAGCTGTCTATAAGACTGGTCGACGCCTTCACGAAAGTATAATTTTTTCATAGTCTTTCCGATGCTAGAATGATGCTTCTCAGCATAGTAAAGTCCTTGCATTTTGGCAACAATATATCCTCATTTATAAGCCCCCTCGATTTAGTGCCTTTAATAAGGCCTGGATAGGATGTTTAGGCTGAAACCCACTGAATCGCTTGACTTGGCACCGGCACGAATAACCTGTTAATAACCGTTTTTTCTTTGTATGTTGCATCTCTGTCTGCTCATACCAGTTGTTATAAAGCTGTTTAGATGCGTCTACATGCTCTTTTTCATATCCATAGACCCCCGCTAACCCACAACAGCTTGCTTTTTTTTCGGCTAATGTTAACCCTGCTGCTTGAAAAACAGATTGCCAAAGTGCCCCTGAATGCGCTAGTGAAGCCGATTCTATACAGTGTGAGACTAGCTCAAAAGACTGCTCTTGTTCGCTTAGCTTCTCCTTATAGCTCTGGAAAAGTGATACATGACTGGCTAACCATTCTTGAATTAGCTGAACATTGATAGGAAACTGTTTCCCCATAACAGCTGGATATTCGTCTCGATATAATAATCCGATACTGGGCTCTAAACACACCACCGAAATCCCTAGGTCTTTTAATGACTCAAAAAAGGTGTACTGTGCGGCTACGATCGTCTTAAATTTGGAGAGAAAACCTACACTATAAGTCCCTTTTCCATGGGGAATAAATGGTAATACGATAACCTGAAATCCTAGCCTCTTTAGTAACATGAATGTATCTATAAATACCGTTACATCATAGAAAACGGTAAAGGCATCTTGGACCAAGAACACGGTTTTCTGACGTTGTTCTGAACCCATTTTTTGACAATAGTCCCTATCAAATTGAGCGTTGGGATAATGTTTCAACCAATGA
>CAZIOF010000123.1:0-3369 GCA_964540745.1 uncultured Candidatus Marinamargulisbacteria bacterium | reverse complement strand
ATTCCATAGCTACTGTTATTGATACCATTTTTTAATCAAAATATGTTGGTAGGGACAGATCCCAAGGAATACTAACTAGAAAACCATAACTTGTTGAGGTTCTGATCGTTTCAAAAACTCGTGAAGGGAGCATAATGTAATATATGTGACCGAATCGATTTTTGTAAAGTTCAGGTTCTCATGGCGGAGAGTAAGGGATTCGAACCCCTGGTACCTTGCGGTACAACGGTTTTCAAGACCGCCGCATTCGACCACTCTGCCAACTCTCCATCGGAGATTTTATCATATGCGCATGCAAAAACCCAGAGACTAATTTAAATCTTGGTTCTATCCCAATGTATCCCTATGACTGATGTACTCTGTTCAATTCTTTCTTGAGATAGGGTAGTTCACGGGCTAATGTAGACCAAAAATCAGTTGCCCCGCCAAAATCAGGCTTTTTAGTCAAAATAGCGAGGGCGTCTTCCACGTAGGGTGTACTACTCATCCCTAGCAACACAGAGGACACGCCTTTTGTAGAACGTAGCGCATTAATCGCAATTTGGTTTAATGAACAGCCCTCAACCAAGTGCCGATCAATATGATGAAGTACTTTCTTTATTTCTAAGGAGAACTCATTTGACTTGATCTTATAATATTCGCCAACATAATAGAGAACTGTTTTTAACTGCTTGATATAGAGTTCTAACCATTCATGATATTCCGTATCCGAAACGTCAACAACTTTAGACACAATCTCTTCTAGTTTAGGTAATAAATAGTCACTGACCATGCCCTTCCAATGTGAATAACTATGGAAGCTTTTCCACTTACTATTCAGCTCTTCACCAAGAACTAAACGGTCCTTTAGTTGTATTATTTTCGTCGCCCATGAGTCTTCTTCTTCAGTCACTACCAAGGACATAAACCGCTGTTCTTGCTCAACTATTTTTTTTAATAATGGATCTATCTTTAGAATATTTTCACTCGCTTCTTCAGAAATAGTATATTCAGTCAAACGAAGATACTTCTGGTCAAAAAAGACCTTAAGTGGCCGATTCA
Organism: uncultured Candidatus Marinamargulisbacteria bacterium; assembly: GCA_964540745.1. Classification (GTDB taxonomy): domain Bacteria; phylum Margulisbacteria; class Marinamargulisbacteria; order JABIPA01; family JABIPA01; genus CAZIOF01. The sequence continues at coordinate 2,328 of CAZIOF010000123.1, read as the reverse complement.
CTAGGGTCCCTATATCCTGTTCCTCTGCAAAGGTAATAACCCCTCTATTCCCAGCTTGATTCGACTCCAATACGCCCTGTGGTTCTAGTAAATTAATAGGGGTCTCAATGACACTAAAATGAGACGCTTGTATTGACGCCGCAATTTGCCATAAGCGTTCCACCGATAAAAAAGCTCTATTTTCTTTCGCTAAACCAAAGGTATTTGAGCTTACCCCATAAGATGCTATTCGGCCCCTTTTCACCTCGGTTTCCAAATATATAAAAACGTTTTTAATACGCGTATATAGCGACTCTCTAAGTTCACTGATCGGATGCTGTAATGTTTTATGCCAATTCAAATAGTATTCGGGATTATGCAGTAGATAACAATCGATACAATTTAACTTTAAACGCTTAAGGCTCAACGTAATTTGTTCTTCTAAAAATTGGGGGGTAAGGCAATAGGCCATCCCCTCCGCAAAATCAACGAGATCTGGATAGGGATACCCTGTCTGAATATGTTTCTCATAGACTTTCCCCTGGAGATAGCCTGCTTTAGACACAATTACAAGCTGCTCTCGAGTTAGTAGTTGACGCTTAATGAGTTCTTGAATGACATAGCCTATCAGCTCTTCCACGCCACCATCCCCATAGTTCGGGCTTGTATCCACTAAGTTAATACCTGATAGTAAGGCTTGTTTGAATGTTTGATAATGAAACGGGTTTGATGATTCCAAGCGATAGGTACCAAAGCCTATTTCACTTACCATTAACTCCGTCCGACCCAAACGGCGATAGGACAACTCTGGAAATGATTCCGCTAAGGATTGTGTTGCTTCAATTGTTGCAAACTTCGGCAAAAAATAACTCCTTTGTTATTTTCCAAATGACACGGGCACGCGACGTCGTCCCCATTTTCCGGGTGTTTTGTTAAATCTACCCGGTATCCCGCCTCCACAAAATTTACACGAAGACTGTTTGATATTATATTGACCCAGCTGGTACCAGTCTCGTTCTATCACAACTTGTGAACAATTTGGACAATAGGTACTGGCGCAAGTTTCATTAAAAATATTTCCAGTATAAGGGTAATTGATTCCTTTTGAAAGTGCAATATTACGTGCATTAATCAATGTTTTAGGTGGTGTTGCTGGTCGGTATTGAAGTTTAAAATCAGGATGAAAGGCTGTAAAATGAACGGGTACATCAGGCCCTAAATTAGTAACTATCCATTCACACATCTCATGAAACTCTCGCTCATCATCATTTTCTTCAGGAATCACTAAGTTGGTTATTTCGAACCACACATCCGTTTCGTGTTTAAGATACAAAAGTGTTTCCAAAACAGGTTGTAATTCTGCCATACATAATTTTTTATAAAATTCCCGTGTAAATGCCTTCAAATCCACATTAGCAGCATCCATAGCGCCATAAAACTCCTGGCGAGGTTCTTCCATGATGTACCCCGCTGTTACAGCCACTGTATTAACGCCACGTTCATGGCATGCATGGGCGATATCAATGGCATATTCTGCAAAAATAACAGGATCATTATAGGTAAACGCCACCGAATCACAGCCTAATTCTACCGCCTTAATAGCAATCGCCTCTGGTGTTGCCTGTTCCATCAAACGATCGAGCTCCTTAGACTTACTAATATCCCAATTTTGACAAAACCGGCACCCTAAATTACAGCCTGCTGTACCAAACGATAAGACAGGCGTTCCTGGAAAAAAATGATTTAATGGTTTTTTTTCGATAGGATCAATACAGAATCCACTGCTCCGACCATAGGTGGTTAGTACAAGTTTATTACCCCTATTCTGACGAACAAAGCAAAACCCACGACTCCCATCTTTAATACTACAAACACGGGGACAGAGTCGACACTGTATTCGGTCCCCTTCTTGAGGAACCCAATAGCGAGCCGGATAATCAACCTCGTCACTAATCTGATTTGTCATGGATAATTACCCAGTATACCATGGTTTCTTATGTTTAATTTTTGACCAAAAAGGGAATAACGGTGGCGTACTGCGACTTAGCTAAGATATACTGTAGTTAGGATTTCAATATATAATGACCATACGTGTTAGACAATATCATTCTCATCCCAATCCCTTTTTTAGGGACTTAAGGACCTTTTTTTTATCGCTAATTTTAGTTTCTTTCTTATTAACTCAACCCCTCTTTTCTATCACCAATAGTGTGGGCCTTATTATTTCCTTGAATGACGGCTATACAAAGCAAGATTTAGAGACACTTCTTCCCCAATATGCGAATGATATTCAACCGCTTATTACAGACAGAAAATCTATGCCTGAACGGATTCGTATTGCTCGTTCAA
>CAZIOF010000122.1:0-3951 GCA_964540745.1 uncultured Candidatus Marinamargulisbacteria bacterium | reverse complement strand
CAGGAAAAAGTATAACCGCACTCTCTATTCTAAATCTGATTCCTAATAACGGAACTATTAGTCAGGGCGAAGTATTATGGAAAGGCAAGGACCTCCTAAAGCTACCTAAAAAAGAACGAAAACACTATTTAGGAAAAGAGATAGGCTTAATCTTTCAAAATCCATTAGCTGCGCTGAACCCCGTATTTACGATTGGAAACCAATTTGTAGAAACCATCCAACTTCATGAGCCCATGAGCAAAGAAAAAGCGCTCCAAAAAAGCATTGAGCTTCTCACCCAAGTCAATATTCCAGACGCCGAAACCCGGCTCAATGATTATCCACACCAATTTTCTATAGGCATGTGTCAGCGATTAATGATTGCTCTGACACTAGCCATGAATCCAAGCATCCTCATTGCAGACGAACCCACTGCCTCACTAGATGTGACGATTCAGGCACAAATACTACACCTCTTAGATACCATTAAAAAAGAACGTGACATGTCCATTCTCCTCATTTCACATGACCTTGGTGTGATTGCACAACACTGCGATTATATCCTCATCATGTACTTGGGAAGAATCGTCGAAAAAGGGACCCCTGAACAAATATTTGGAGACCCAAAACACCCTTATACCCAGGCCTTAATCTCATCGATCCCCATCCCTGACCCCTCACAAAAGAATACTCCTACCCTCTTACAAGGTGATATTCCAAGCCCTATGAATCTCCCCTCGGGCTGTCGATTCCATACGCGCTGTCCCAAGGTCTTTGACGAATGCCCCAAGAAGGACCCTAAGCTAAAGCCACTAGGTCCCTCTCAAGAAGTCGCCTGCTTACTCTATAACTAAAAAAAACGCTGGATAGAATCTCTATCCAGCGTTCTATATATCTATTAAAAACCTAAAATCTTAGCCAATAACTAGTTGAATTTTAGACTTAAACGGTTCAAAATTACCGACAGTCACGTTCCCAACAGTAGCCACTAATCGTGCCGCTACAACGTAGGGATCTGAATTGGCACCTGGTCGTCTATCTTCGATATAACCATAGCCCTTTTGCGCAACCCCTAATGGAATACGAATAGAAGCGCCCCGATCAGAGACCCCAGAACGAAATTCAGACACTGAACAAGTTTCATGATCACCTGTCAAACGTTCATCTAGTTTATCACCATAAACAGCGATGTGCTCATCATGAACCTGAGAAAGGGCCTGAATCGCAGCCTCTATAGCCCCTTTTCCTGTCTCCGAGCTACGAATAGCGCTTGTTGAAAAATTGGTATGGCAACCTGCACCATTCCAATCCCCTTTTTGAGGTTTGTTATCAAAATTAACATCCACTTCATAATCTTCGGCTATACGTTGAAGTAAATAGTTAGCAATCCAACGTTGATCACATAAAGTCAGCCCGTCATTATCATCGCCATCAAAGCCACGGTACCCAATTTGATATTCCCATTGTCCGGGCATCACTTCCGCATTAATCCCATAAATATTCAATCCAATTTCAGCACAGGCGGCGGCATGTTCTTCCACAATATCACGTCCATAAATGACACTATTGCCCACACCACAATAATAAGGCCCTTGAGGCTTTGGTTCACCCATCTTTGGCCAACCTAAAGGAAGACCATTCTGATAAAAGGTATACTCTTGCTCAAATCCAAACATAGGCTCCAATTCACGACCACCATTATCAAGTACCTCACGAAGAAGAGCACGAGAATTAGTACTGTGCGGCTGACCTTCAGGGGTAAACACTTCACACATCACAAGGAAGTTTCCTTCACCACGAATAGGATCAGAGACAAAATAGACTGGCTTTAGAACTAAATCAGAATTATCTCCTGGTGCTTGATTCGTTGATGATCCATCATACCCCCACTCAGGAAAATCAGACAATTGAGGTTGTGCTAACGAACACTGAATAAGACGTGCTTTGGACCGTAACTGAGGGGTAGGCTCTGCTCCATCTAACCAAATATACTCTGCAAAATTAACCATATAATTCACCACTCCTTATGACGTCTATTAAACAAAAAATCCCACACGTTTCTTTACCTAAACTAGGAAGATTTCATGTGGGACACCATTGTCCAATATTATTATGATAATCTTAACAAACTAACACATAGGACGTAACACCATTGCTACACGCGTTCAGTATACTAAACCACAAGACACAATACAAGCCGATCACCCAAACACATCATATTCAACTATTGCATATCTTCGATTAATAAAATAGCTTCTGCCACAGCCTTCATACTTTTCCCTGAATCCATACTCTTTTTACGCATTTGGGAATAGGCCGTCTCTTCATTAATCTGACGTTGGCGCATTAGGACCCCTTTGGCACGCTCAATGACCTTACGTGCGTTTAATTGGTCACGAACATCTTTAACCTCTTCATAAAGATCAGAATTATGGATAGTAGTCGCTGTCTGATTAGCAACAATCTGCAGAATATCAATCTCTTCATCTGAAAATGTCTCTTTTTCCCTAGAAAAAACAGACAAAACACCAATAACGACGTCTTTAATAATTAAGGGAACAAGAACAACGCTCCTCAAGGCCTTTTCGGTCATAAACGATACAAGAGCAGGATGTTCAACAACCCCTTCACTCGATAGAAAAACCCGTTGATCCTGAACAACTTCAGAAAAAACACCCTGAATGACCACCTGGTTCAATAGATTGTAGGACGATTGAGTCTCATGCAAAGAGGTCAACTCAAGAGAGGTACGGTCCTCATTGGTCATGAGAATACATGCCTCATCAAAACCATTATTAACACACACAAATGTTACCACTAACCCAAACACATCGCTCAAGGATTTTTTAGAAATCATTTGACGACTCAAATAGGCCAACTGTTCAAAACGAATGGCCTTTTGTTTTGTAGCTTCATATAACCGTGCATTAGCAATCATTCCACCCACTTGCTTACTAATAGCAACCAATAATTCAACCAGCTCCGACGCATAGGTTTGAGAAGACATATGCTGAATATTAACAACACCAATAGGGGCCCCCTTGTAACAAATGGGGATGGAAATAAAGGCATCAAAGGTATCCTCAGGCAACACATCAAACCGAATAAAACGATCATCTAAATAGGCCTTTTCTTCAATAACAACCGGCTCATTTTCTTTAACCACCCAACCCGTAATACCGCGACCCACAGGAATCTTAATATCCCCTAAATGACGTGCAGAATGACTCCCTGCACGCAATACCAATTGACGTAACGGATCATCAAACAAATAAATCAGAACGGAATCCGCCTTCGAAATATCGCCCATAATCCGAACAACCTCATTCAGAACATGAGTTAAATCTAATTCAGAAGCCGCCATATCAATAATGGTTTGCAACAACTCTAACTGTCTAATTGACTCCTTATTGGACACTGTTATCACACGCTACTCCTTTCCAAATAAACGTTAACAAAACCCAGCTGCCCCTATTCCAATCGCAGATCGAACCTTAGCTAACATAGGGGATGCTACATCACGGGCTTTTTGAGCACCATGTAACAAACACTTATCTAAATAGGCCTTATCACCCAACAGCTCATCATAAGTAGCACGTGTAGCCATAAATCGATGATCTAAACAGTTAAAAAGTCTCTCCTTAGCCTGACCATATCCCAGACCACCTGCTTGATAATCCTTCCTAAGAGCTTGGGTATCAGCTTCAGAGGCAAACTGCTGGAAAATGTTAAAAACTGTACACGTCTCCGGATCCTTAGGTTCTTCAACCGTTTTTGAATCCGTTACAATTTTCATAACTATTTTACGAAGGGCTTTTGAAGGCAAAAAGATGGGAATCACATTCTTATAATTCTTGCTCATCTTTCGACCATCTAAACCTGGAATCAACTTTGTATCCTCTTGAATAAGAGGCTCTGGCACAACAAAAATATCTGAATACTCTGAATTAAAAGTTTCTGCAATATCCCTTG
>CAZIOF010000121.1:0-2905 GCA_964540745.1 uncultured Candidatus Marinamargulisbacteria bacterium | reverse complement strand
TTTTATAACAAGACAACATTTAATGATGATATCAGTAATTGGGATGTGTCAAACGTTACTAATATGTTTCGTATGTTTAGAAAAGCTAATCAGTTTAATCAAGATATTGGGAATTGGGATACGTCACAGGTAACTAGTATGAAAGGAATGTTTGAGGCGGCTACACAATTTAATCAGGATATTAATACAAAAGAAGTGACAGTTGGTGGTAATACATACATTGCTTGGGATGATTCCAATGTTACAAACATGAGTGGGATGTTGAATAATGCCGATGATTTTAATCAGGATATTGGAAATTGGGATACGTCTAACGTCACAAACATGGAGTATTTAATGTTTGCGAATACCTTTGATCAACCTATTAATACAAAAGAAGTGACAGTTGGTGGTAACACATATACGGCCTGGAATGTCTCCAAGGTTACAAACATGCATGGCCTATTCGGTTGGGGGGCTATTTTTAATCAAGACATTGGAAATTGGGATACGTCCAGCGTTACAAACATGTCATCTATGTTTTATAAGAATGAAGTTTATAATCAAAATATGCCTGAAAAGCAAGTGACGGTTGGTGGGAATACATACACGGCATGGGATACGTCAAGTGTTACAAATATGAAAAATATGTTTTATGTGGCAGCGAGTTTTGATGGGGATGTTAATAATTGGGATGTGAGTAATGTTACAGATATGAATGGGATGTTTTTGAACGCGTATATCTTTAATCAAGATCTACGATCATGGGCTGTTAGTAGTGGTGCAGATTTAACCAATATGCTTAAAAATACAACAGCTTTCCAAGCTAGCTTTTATCCAGCCTCGCCCGGGTATGATAGTAGTCCAGATACACCTACATACGACTTTTTTAATTATATTCCTAGTCTTTTTTCGTCCATCCCAAGCACCATTTCCTATCAGGGTAAACTCACAGAAACAAGCTTAACACCCATTAATTCTGATATTAGTATGATCTTTACGTTGTATGATGGGGGTGGCGCGTCTGTTTGGACAGAGACCCATCCAGCGGTCACTATTGTGAACGGCCACTTCAATGTGGACTTAGGGTCTATTACACCTATTCCATCCACTGTCTATGGGAATGACTCTTTGGAACTAGGGATCCAGGTGGGTTCAGAAGATGAATTGACACCTCGAACAACCTTGAGTTCGGTGGGCTATACCTTTGTTGCTAAGGCCATCGGCGATAAGATAGTGCTTAATACCTCGGACCAAGTGGAGGTTAGCGGCCATCTCTTACCTGCTGCTCAGGATACCTATGATTTAGGGTCTCCTGATAATCGTTGGCGTGATATTTATGTGTCTACGGGTAGTGTCCATATCGGAGACGAAGAAAATGGGGTTGTCTTGAGCTATGAGAAGGAAGAGGCCTCAGAAGAGGCTCCCTCTTTCAAAATACGGCGTCGTAAGGGTAAATCACATGCGGTAGCCCTTAACATGGCCAGTGGTGAAGAAGAAAGCAATACTTTTGGTAAAGGGAATATCCGTAAATTTAAGAAATATTTAAGAGGTCGAGGTAAGGGCGGTACGCTGGGTTTATGGTGGCAGAATACGGACTTGTCTCATGAAAGGGTAGGGAAACGGACACGGCGTATGACCTATGATATGGACCTGTTTTGGGATGATGCTAATGATCGGTTAGGGGTTAAGACAGATAGCCCATCGGAGTCCTTAGATGTGGACGGTGATACCCTTTTTAAGGGGCGTTTGACGACACATCAATCAAGTAGCAGTAGTAACGGCAATAGTTCAGTTACGGCGGCCTTTTCAACGGGTTTAACCACCTTCGATATCTTTGTAGATGGCGGTAAGTTGGGGATTGGTGATGGAACCACCGAAAAAGCCTATATGGATAGTACTGGAAGTGGGTCGTTTAGGAACGTGGCCATTGCTAGCGGAAAGTCGCTGCTGTCTAGAAACTTAGAGGATACAATTGTTAGTGATTGGCAGCCACGCTTAATTACCCCTGTGACAGATAGTGGGGTCGATTATTTAGATTTATATGTGGCAGGTAACCCTGTTGGTACTGGAGCGGATCGTGTACAAGCAGCGCCTATGATGCGCTTAACAGAAGCCGGCCGTGTGGGGATAGGGACCACTACGCCAAGTAAAACCTTAGATGTAGAGGGTGTGATTAAAGCTACAAGCTTTGTTGGTAGTGGGGCCAACTTGACAGGCTTGATATCAACGGGCCATACCCATAGTTTTGCCGGGTCTAGTCATTCTCATGACTATGCGGACCTGTCTCATGGGCATGGTGCGTATGCCGATTCTTCCCATACCCACTCCAAAGCGGCGCTTGCCCATAACCATGACTCAATCTTTTCAGCGTCTTCGCATGCACATTCTTTTGCGGGCGTGTCTCATGCCCATAATTCTGACTTTTCTTTGCCAACTCATGGCCATGGTAGTACGTATTCGTCTACGAGCCATAATCATAACTCAACCTATGCATCCCCAACCCATACAAGTAGCCATGATTCGATCTATGCAGCAAAGAATGGTCATAACCATGATTCAGACTTTTCGGACCTGTCTCATGGGCATGGTGCGTATGCCGATTCTTCCCATGCCCATGATTCAGACTTTTCGTTATCCATCCATACAAGTAGCCATGACTCAAGCTATGCAGTAAAGAATGGTCATAACCATGATTCAGATTTTTCGGCATTGTCTCATGACAGTAGCCATACGATCTATGCTCTACCGACCCATACGCATAATAAAGCTGAGTCCTCTCATAGTCACAGTTATTCAGGGGTCTCACATCTTCATGATGCTGATTTTTCGGCTTCGTCTCATAGCCATGGCTATGCGGCATCCGGGCATTCTCACAGTACGGCAGTCGCATCTAATCATACACATACCTATTCAGCAACCAACC
>CAZIOF010000120.1:0-10258 GCA_964540745.1 uncultured Candidatus Marinamargulisbacteria bacterium | reverse complement strand
TGATAGAATTGCACGCGTTTATTAAATATTTTAAGTGCTTTCGTATCGATATCTATGCCCAAAACTTGTATTCCTTGAAGAGCTAAGGGAATACTATAGGTTCCAGTCCCACATCCTAAATCGATAACAGAACGTATATTGTTATTTAAGAAGTACTGAGTAATTTGCTTAAATGGCTCCAGAAACGCTTGCTTAAAATAAGCTTGTTTATTTGGATTAAGCATAACTACCTCACTAGCATTTCTTTTTACGCTTTGTACATAGTTAAGCTCCTCATTATCCAAAAAATTGAATTGACTTTCATTTTTTACGATTTCAAAAAACTCTTTTTCTATGTTCATGTTAAATCCTTCCCATAAGTTTGATGACTATTTCTTGTTGAAAATGATGAAAAATATAATTTATTAGTGTTATTCTGTCCAATAGGGAATCGGATCTGGGCATATTGAAAATATTTTAACGGTAACCAACCCCTCTTCATTTTGCATACAGTGTCCCATGTCGTACCGTCACTAGACATCCATATTGAGCACCATTTGGATAGATTAATTCTACTAGGTTCACAAACAGTTGAAAAGAAGAGGGTATTATTTACTATATTCCCCCAAAAGACAGACCCCTCTATAGATTGCAACTGTTCTATTTTTTGGGTACTTCTATTTAAACGGTTGATATAGTTTTGTTCTAATTCTGTATCGGATCCAAAATAGATATGGGCTTGTGTAAATAATAATGTTACAGCTCGTGTCTGTTGACTACCTGAGCTAACTATTTCAACAGTGCTGAAATGATCTTTAGTAACCCAAATAGCCGATTCTTCATTGCTATCCCCTGTGGTAATCCAAATCCAATTCGTATAAGGGTCATGAAAAACCCCGTGTATATGTCTAATATTGTTAAATTTATAAATCGGCGTCCATGTCAGCCCATGGTCTTGGCTGCTTAGTACCTTAATCGATGATTTCTCAGGGTTTGATCGATATTCTCCATACAAAAGTTCGTTCTCGTGTGTTTTACATAATGATAATGGACGTGATCCAACAATTGCGTCTACTGATTTCTTTAAACATTTTGTACTTAGATTATAGTGATAGATTGACCGATCAACAAAAATAACTAATATCGTCTTATCTATACATTCGATCCAATGTACTCCTTTACGAAATAACCGTAGATAACCATTAAAAAGGCCTAAGAAACAGCTTATTTTAGATCCTAATAATTTAAATTCGAAATCCCAGGTTTCTCCTTGATTTTTACTCACATAGATTTTATACCCTATAGACTTAATCCATAATTGATGACCCATATAATGGAGGATTCCTTTAGTATTCAAGAAACCGCTCCTATTATACTTTTATTTATTATAGCTGCTTGATTTTTTGGATTATAAAACTTATCTATCGTATATAAGCAGTTTTCTCTTAAGTTTTCTCTAATAACAGGAGCGTCTATTAAATGTTCAATTTTACAACTTAAATCTTGGGCGCAATTCTCTTTAAAAAAGAGACCATTTTTATTTTCAACCACACTATCAATTTCAGGACAATGCTGGATATATGTAGGGTTTTTAACCGAGCTATCATGCGTAATTATTGGGCATTCAAATGTTAATGCGTGTATTGCACTGAGTCCTACTAACCCCGGAATGACACAGAGATCTGAAACATACAATAGTTTTCCTACTGATAAATCATCATGACACACCCCATAGAATAAAACATTGTCTTGTAGATCGTATGTTTCAACTAACGACTTTAAATGAGTTTTTTCTGGACCATCACCAATCAATATACAGTTGCAATGTATATGTCTACTCTTCAATATGCCCATTGCCTCAATAAGTAAATGTAATTTTTTATTTTTTATAAGGCGTCCTGTAAAAATTAATTGAATCAAATGTGGGTTTTTGAACAACTCACGTCTTTCTTTATTTTTATCTAAATGAATAAATTTATTTTTCAACTTTTTATGATATTCATAATCTAGCGAATTATACATAACATCAATATTTTTTGGGTCAAACTTTTCTTTTCCCAACCTTCTTTTTGCATAATTTGAGTACACCCAATTAATATTAGGTAATTTTAAAAAACAAAGACGAAGCACATATAATAATTTATTTTCTCTTTTATTCCTGTTAATGCCATGTGTATAAAAAACTGTTTTTTTACCAAAAAGCCTAGCCAAGACAGTATATATCCATGTACTGATATGATAAGGAACCCCCATAAATACAACTACATGATATTTGGGACTTAAAATCACCTTAAATAAAAGTCCTGTTTGAAACAGGCTATTTTTTATCCATATGTTTTTAATATATGTCATTGGAATCGTTGTTGAATCTATGATATTTAAATTTACTGCAGACACACTCTTTCCAGAGAAAAAGGAGTATGAAATATTTTTGTCATTATGGAGTAATTCTGTTAATAGCCCCTTTCTATAATGTGCAAAATAGGGGTGTGTAAATGCAACCTCAATCTTTTTCATTTTAATCCTCTATTAAGAGCTAATTGTTTTTTAGGGTAATTAACAAGCGCAATAAACATACCAAACCACAAAAATGCATTTTTAAGTCCTGAAAAAGAATCAGATTTCATCGATTGAAGAAACCAAAACAGGCAAATAATATATATGGTTAGCAATAGTTTGTCTTTCAAGGCTGCTGGTAGCATAAGGATTAATAATATAAAAAAGAAACTCGCTAAGCAATAAAAGCCCAAAATACCTGTCTCCGATAAGGCTTCAATTAATATATTGTGTGGATATGCTCCTCCGGCATAATCTCTGTAGGCGCCTAAGCCGCTACCTAAAATGGGATTTTGATAATAAAGATTCATCCCTTTTTTGAAGGGTATCATTCTAGCATTTTCCGAAACCCCTGTTTCAATTTTTTTATGTATTTTTTCTATTATTGGTAAGTTAATTTGCGAATGAAAACAGAAAGCTGCAATTATTGCCCCTATTAATATCAAAGAAAACAATAGGGTTGTTTTTTTTATAGGGAATAAGTTTAGTAATAGAATGGCAAATAGTGAGTAAAGAAAGGGGCCGGTACTTGCTAACAACATGATTCCAACTAAAAAATAGCATGACAAGAAAAATGACATAAGGTTCTTTTCTACGTGTGTTAGAATGATGGCTATAGCTATCAAGTTTCCTACCACTAAATAATCAACCGTGATGTTATTATGCCATAAGTAACGTATTGTTGCCCAAGAAGCTTGTCCTACAATGAGTCGTAGTGCAATTAAAGACGTAGAAAGTATAATGGATAACGTTAGATATAGATTCACCAATAATCTCAGGTTTATTTTCTTCATTCGCATAAAGAAGTAACCCAATGATAACGTAATTATTAAGTTCCATGTTTTTACATACTTAACTAATACATGCGTTAACTGAGAGCTATAAAACACGGCCCCTGTTGTGACGATTATAAACAAGAGTAAAATACTGCTCAATAATAGAAAGTTTTTTGAAACCGCTATGGCCTTATGTTCATATAAAAGCCAGATTATTAATCCAATAAGAACAACTTCTGCCATTTCTGAAAAAGGTATTTTGATCTTCGTAAAATAGGTGATTGGAACTGCGAAGGCATTGCCATACAACAATATAAATATTGAGCTTGTTACCAGGTTCTTCAGATTTATTGTCATACCTTCATCGTCCTACTTGACTTTACTGCCTTGTTTTCAAGTTAGCGTCCACGCCTCATCATAGTCAAATTACTATCTTGTAGTATGTTCGGAACATAGTCCCTATACTACTAAAGGCCACGAGAAAGTATAACGTTTTTTCGTAGTTGTAACAATCAAATCTCCGCATTCCATCATCCTGATGACTCTTCATTGAGATCTGGTAGCAACCTGTAGTAAGATACGGGAATGTCTAAATATTGCAAAAATGTGCTCATCCTTGCGTTTACATACCCCCCTAAAGTGTCTCCAAGGGCTTTCCGGTGGGAATCCATTATTGATGAATGGGTAGCCCGTTCCATTGACTGTGACTTAGTTACAGGCCCCGTGAAAGGACTACAAGCAATTGAAAAAAAAGGTCATTTAACTATTTATAGGACAGGGATACCCTTGATAAAGGGAACCCCCTCTTTTAAGGTTGATTCATCCTCTAACCATACCTCCATATATGCAAAGGTAGCAGGTTATTTTTTATTTCTAATAAAAAAGGGTTATGATGTGACTTGGAAACTATTCTATTGGCCTGACTACGCTTGTTTATGGTATTTCTTTGCATTATTTAAAGGTATTTCCTTATTAAGAAAAAACAAGTATGACGCTATTGTGTCTGTTTCACTCCCATTTACGGCTCATTTAGTAGGATGGTCGCTTAAAAAGCTATTTAAGTTAGACCAATGGTATATCGATATTGGGGACCCTTTTTATTTAAGTAAAACTAACAATGGTCTTTTATATGCGCGTATTAATAGATTCATGGAAAAGGTATTACTATTATCTTCAAGAAGAATCTTTTTGCCCTCCTTAGGAATGAAAAAGAAATATTACTTAGATTTGTCTCCTTCACTTAAAGAAAAAATTATCGTTATCCCCCCAATTTTATCGATTAATAACGCAAAGACAACTATACACAAACAAGAAGAACCTATGGGTTTTCAATACTTAAAGATGGTATATGTTGGACACTTTAATCCTACTGTTAGAAACCCTAAAGATGCCTTTTTTTTGTTACAACAATTAATTAAACATTATCCCAGATGGCAATCTGTTGTTTCTGTAGATACGTATGGATCTATGTCCCCAGATTTGAGGAGGTCCCTCGATGAGCAAACACACGGTTATGACGTTAATATCACCTTAAATGGTGTCGTTGACAAAACAACGGCACTCCAAGCACAAGAAGAGGCTACTATATTGCTGCATATTTGTAATACAACAGATTATCAATTACCTAGTAAAATTGTTGAATATATTGCACTTGCAAAGCCCATTATTAATTTTTATTTTTTGGATAATGACGAAACATTCCGCTATTTAGAGGGGCATCCATGTTGTATAAACATTAATTGTGGTGATATAAATCAATTACCCCAGCTGGATAACTTTTTATCTGAAATAATGACAAAAGGGGTTCCTGAAAAGGTATTTGATTTTGCTAATTTATCTATGCAGAAATATGGAAAATATCAGATTTCAAACCAATATTTGGAGAACATAAGTGATAAACGGTGCTAACCCAAAATTAAGAACCCCGACTATAAGAATAATCAAATTAATTGGCTTTAATATAGCGGCCTTTTTCTGCCTAATGTTTTTGTTAAATATTTGCGCAATCCTTGCCTATAAAATGTATAGGGTTATTGATAATGTAGTTGACAATACAAAGGCACGCTATAAGTTGCCTAATTATGACAACGTTCACTGGGCAAAGGATCATTTTTATAATTTTGGTAAACTAGAGACAAACTATTACTCATATTTTGGTTGGAGAAGAAAACCTTATAAAAGTCTATCGATTAATATTGATGAGAATGGAATAAGACATACGCCGCAACACCCACGTGCGACAAAAAAATCACCACTTATTGTTTTTTTAGGAGGGTCTACGATGTGGGGAACGGGGTCTAATGATGCAAGCACCATCCCTGCTTTTTTTGCGCAATTTTCAGAAGGTAAATATCGAGTTTTGAATTTAGGAGAATCCTCGTATAAAGCATTTCAAAGCTATCTTTTTTTAAAGATTGAAATGATCAAAGGGCTGAAGCCAGATATCATTATTACTTATGACGGCGTCAATGATTCTGGGTTTTTAGGTCACGATTTTAAGCATGCCTATCAAGACGCTATAAACACACAAATGCAAGGGGTAGATAGAGGCCAGTTACTAACCTTTAGATCATTTTTTTTTCGTTCAATTGTAATAGGTATAAGCAAGATAAAGCATAAATTTACGGATTATAAAGAGGCTACTTATGATAGGGGTACTTATGATCTAACACCTGGCGAAGAATTACTAGAGTCTTGGTTAGCAATGAAGGATCTTGCAGATAAAAATGGTATTCCTTTTATAGCAATATTACAACCCATGTTATGGGTTGGTAGTCCAGAAAGATCTCATCTGTATCCTAAAATAACTAAAGACTTAAAACATAAAGAGGCAAAAGCAGCACACTTTTATGATTCTGTTTTAGAACTGCTAAAAACATCGACATATCAAGAACTTTCTAAACATGTGTTGGTCTACAAAAATATTTACGATACTCCAGATAGGATTTATATCGATGGTTGTCACGTATCACCAAAAGGAAGTGAAATCACTGCCAAAAAAATACACACCTATATATATAATAACTATAATTAAATACGTAATTAAATACGTTTTCCGTAGTGTGGCGAATACGATTTTTGTTTAAAGTTTACTGTGAAGTCATGATTACATTGGTCAATAATTTTGATCTGATGGTCTAATATTTTAATTGTTCGAATCTGTTTAATATTTTTATAAGACAGCCATAACGATATTGAAGCTTGTGTTGCATTGAGTACAAAGCAGTCTGTTTCATTATTTAACTTAAATAAACCACTACGCCCCTTCTCCCAATTATTTTGCTCTGTATTGTTAACATAAGGCACATTATGTATTGCTGTTGACCGAAATTTATTTCGTAAGTCTGGATAGGCTGTATAATTATATGTTCCGGGATCTTTTAATACTTCTTCATGATCAATGGTCAAGGTAATTGATAACTTGTCATTGTGTGCATGTCCTCCATTTCCTAATTGGCCATTATCCGTCGCTGAAAAAGTGAGATGCAAATGATCTGACTTGATAATATATAATCCAAATTCTTCATACCCATATATCTTCATATTTTGTTTTAATAAGCTGGTATTAGTCGTTATCGGAATCGTTGTGGTTTTCCCATATTGTAGAGATAAGTCTTCTTTAACTTGGGTTTTGAAAGATTCTTCTTTAACTTGGGTTTTGAAAGATACGGTACTTTTGGGTGGCCGCGGAGAGAAACTCATGTCTTGACATAGCGTTCTGATAATACTCTCCTCCAATAGAGGTACATTTTGAAAATATTGTTTTTCGAAAAAACCATTACATGCAGAGAGTAATGAACTATGATTAAGGATGTTTTCTTCCCAAATAGGCGGTTTTTTTGATTGAAACTCTCCAATAGGTGTAAATTTAAAAAAACGACCATTATCATTGTCACCTATTTGTGCAATGTTCCCCTTTTTATTCGTAATCATTGATGTAAATTCAGCTGATTTAAATATTCGGTCATAGGCCCATTCTGGGCATATAATCTTATTCTCTTTAATAGAAAAGGCTTGATGTTTTAGTGAACGATATCTGATTCTTTTATAAAAAGATACGATATAAGGCTTTACTAATTTAAGAGCAGTAACGCGTTCTTTAGGTAACCCTTTAATTAATGCAACACTATAAAAAACCATTTCACTACTTAATCGATGATAGCTTGTTGACGCTTCAAAGTTTGTACCTTCTTCATAAAACTGTATTTTAAGTTCATTGAATATCTCTTGAATAGAAAAGGCTAGCCATTGATTGATTTTTTTTGTGCCGTCTAAATAGGCCGTCATGAATAGTAGGCCTGCAATATTAGCTAAATAATGGTTGGATCGTAATGATTTATTATATTCAAGATGAGTGACGGTGTAGTAGGCATGTTGATATAAACTATTAGAAAAGATCTTAATGAAGGGTTCATCTAGAATATCTTTATGGCCACATTGAACAAACAAATCATACGCAAGGGCCATATTAGCGCCTCTAATGGCCACGTCCATTGTACATGTCCAATTTACGCCCATCTTTACAGGGTTACTAGCAATAAAGTCTAACATTTGATTTTTAAACTCTTGAGTCAGCTTCTGTCTGTATTCTGGATATTGTTTTGCAAAGCATGCCATTTGAGGTAGATGTTGAAGACGACTTATCTCCCATGGAAGTTTGATATCAGCGCCTGGGGTCAATATATAACCTTGTCTCTGTTCAAGATGATACTTTTTTGCAGACCAACGAAATCCACTTTTAACGTCTCTATGCCAATCAATCGGTTGATAGGTTTTATCCTGAATTTGTCTCCAAACATAAGAACTGTAATTAAGATGATTAGATTTAACTACGTTCGCTAGCCACTGCCCTTTTGAATCAAACTCCTTAATAAGGGATGAAGAATGCAGATGTGTATCATCTGGGCCCTCACTAGAATAGCGCCATGATACCCAGCCACTACCTAATAGATCAAACTCATGATTCAGATATTTACTGATCAGGTATACTGTCACATTTCTTGAGAACTCTGTTGTCTTGAGTCTGCTTAAATCGACAAATGAATTGTTTATTTGTTTTGAAAACTGTGATTTTTGGGGCGTGTTATATGTGTAAATTTTATCACATCTAAGATAGATTGACTTTAACCACTGAATACAAGGGGATAAAAATGATTGCTTTATTGTTCGAATGAGATTATTTTTCAACATTGCCTAGTAGTATACGGCAATATTTTTCCTAGACATAGCTCTAACATGAACAATTAAATATATAGGCCTGTACTCATGTATTATTTCCTATGATATCGATACCGCAGTCGTCTTCTCATCTACCTTCAAATAAACAATATATCTGGAACCTCAAAGTCAGTTACCGTCTTGAACAATAGAGCGACCTTGATTTAATCGAAGCTGTTCTTAACTCTTTACTGACTTCCAATTCTACTATTTATTTATGTTTTAAACTCAAGCCTTCTCTATTTAGACAACATACCAATTATAGTTTATTTTAGACTCGTTTATCCTTAAGTTATGTTGATTGATGATCATAAACTCATAATTTAAGCTGTATTTTAAACGTATAATGTAGTATCCTTCTTTTGGATGAAAATAGTTATTCTAGTAGGCGAGTTTGGAACACGTCTTAGTGAAGAGAGTATTCTTAAGCTAAAACCACTCGTCAATGTCGGTGATTGTCCTATTATATGGCATATTATGAAACATTACTCTTATTTTAGACTTAATGAATTTATTGCTTAGGATATAAAGGGCACCTGATAAAAGAGTACTTTGATAATGTCTATCTACATCATTCAGACGTTACTATCAATCTAAAAACAAATGAAAAACAAATGAAAAACAATAAATACAATGATAAAGTTTTTGTATGATTAAAAATATAACACTTAAAGAATGCTCTGACACTGGAATGGCAATGACTTTATTATCATTATTATTTGCTAACTGGTTTCTTAAGATCTCTATGTTAAATAATATTGCGGTTTTATTTCTTATTCTCACAATGACCTTCCCAAAACTATTAAAACCAATCGCATTTTTATGGTTTGGCCTATCCCATACTTTAGGATCAGTTGTTTCAAAAATACTTTTAAGCATTATTTTTTTTATACTTGTAACCCCGATAGGAAAAATTGTTAACCTATTTCGAAAAGACCCTATCATGCTACATCAATTCAAAAAATCAACTGTATCCGTGTTTAAAACACGAAATCATAAGTTTGAAGCTAATGATTTAGCGTATCCGTATTAATTAATTTTAAGGAGTTTAACATGGAATTTCTAACTGATTTATGGCAGTTTTTAAAAACAAGAAAAAAGTTTTGGCTAGCTCCAATTATTCTTGTTCTTTTGTTGTTTGGCGTACTTATTGTTTTATCTAGCGGCTCTGCAATAGCTCCATTTATTTATACCTTATTTTAAGCATGAAAAAACAAACAATAATCTTAGGTATCTCAGCTTTTTATCATGATAGTGCTGCAGCACTTATTATTGATGGAAATATATGCGCCGCAGCTCAAGAGGAACGGTTTACAAGGAAAAAACATGACTCCGCATTCCCAATAAATGCAGTAAAGTTTGTTTTAGAAGAAACAGGGTTCTCTCTCGATGATATTGCTTATGTAGCATTTTATGACAAGCCCTATATCAAATTTGAACGTTTATTAGAAACATATCATATTTTTGCTCCAATTGGTTTACAGAGTTTTTTATCTGCAATTCCAGTTTGGATTAAAGAAAAATTATTTCTTAAGAAAATGATACGTGATGAACTAAAAACATTAGGAGAAAAAGTTCCTAAGCTCCTATTTCCAGAGCACCATTTATCTCATGCTGCGAGCGCGTTCTACCCATCGCCATTTCAAGAGGCCGCTATCTTAACATTAGACGGAGTTGGAGAGTGGGCAACTACAACAATTGGCTATGGTAAAGACAATAATATTTCAATA
>CAZIOF010000119.1:0-11396 GCA_964540745.1 uncultured Candidatus Marinamargulisbacteria bacterium | reverse complement strand
TTGTTAATGTCCGGTTAGTCTATTAGCCGGATGGTGACGCTATGTTAATGGTAAGTGAAATGTTTTATAGCATACAAGGAGAGGGTCCACATGCGGGCGTTCCAGCTGTTTTTTTGCGATTAACGGGCTGCAATTTAACCTGCAAAGGGTTTTCTTATAAAGATCCGGTAACTAAGGAACATTTAGGCTGTGATACAAAAAAGATATGGATGCAAGGAAATAAAATTCGGCCTTCAGATCTCTTAGATACATGGCAGGAAAAAGGGTGGATAGAAAAGTTGAAGCGTGGTGCACATCTCATTATCACCGGTGGAGAACCATTGTTGCAATCTCCTGGGCTATTATCTACTTTAGAATTCTTGAAGAGGTCTATAGACCCTCTGTTTATTGAATTAGAAACAAATGGGACGATTGATTTAACCGATGAACTCACTCCATTTATGACCCACATCAATGTCAGTCCTAAATTAGACATAGCCGGAGATCCTTTTACCAAACGCTATCACAAAAAAAGTTTATCTACATTTGCATCACTGTCACAAGCACATTTTAAATTTGTAGTCTCCTCAGAGTCTGATATCCAAGAAATTCAGGATCGCTACAGTATTCCGTTTAACATACCTTGTGACCGAATATGGTTGATGTCCGAAGGCGCAACCACTTCTGAGCTAATGGTTCGGGAGCGACAAGTTGTAGAATGGGGCAAACATTACGGTTATGGGTTTTCGCCAAGGCTTCATATCCATTTATGGGGAAATATACCAGGCGTATAACAAAAAAATGGATCTTTATTAGTACACTGTGATATAAAGGCGACGCGCATTAACTTGCTGAAAGAGGGATATCACATCATGATACAACTATACTACAAACAATTATCAGGCTTATCATCAAAGATTAAGCTCTCGTTCATGGAATCTGGATCCCAATGTCCTTGGAAAGAACTGTTTAATAAAAGGGTCCCCTATGGGATATCTTATTCGCCAAGAAGTAGGACAACATGGGAAGGCGAAACAATCGCCCTAAAGGGCCTGAATTGTCCTAAAGGTTGGGGGATGTTGCTTCTAGAAGACCAAAATAGACGTTATGTTCGTTGTGAATCTATCCTAGTAGAGGATGGCATAAACGTTCATTATTATAATGCTGATTACAAACCTTTTATCATGATGGGGTTAGGGTTAATGACAAAAGCCGTTTATCTATTCTCGAGATGCCTTCTCCCAACTATCAACGAAGGAAACCAAGAGGAACTAATAGAATATCCAGGCAACGTCTGTCATCTAAATGGAAGCTATGGATATGCCCCGTTGCCATCATTAAATATGACCTTAATGCCAACACCGATCCCAATCCAAGACAACTCACCACTCATGACAGTAGTCGGTATTTTGGGATTAGTAGTAGTCTTAGGAAGTTAAGGTTCTGTAGTTAATCAGAACGGTTCAAAACTTGAAAAGGCCTGTCCCTATAAAGTAGTTGTTTCAAATCTATCCTTGATATAAGTATTAAGGATCTGGATAAAATCGTCTTTAATGTCATCACCTTTTAGCGTATGAGATAGAGACCCATTTGTATAGACAGGTATAGCAGGTTTTTCCGAGATTCCAGGAAGACTGATCCCAATATCAGCATGTTTGCTTTCGCCTGGACCATTTACCACGCAACCCATCACCGCTACGGTAAGGGTTTCAACACCTGGATATTTGGTTTTCCAAGCAGGCATTTTCTTCTCAATATAGGTGCTAATATCCTTAGCAAGATAGGTAAACTTATCGCTATTAGTTCGGCCACAACCTGGGCAGCTCGTAATGCGGGGCATAAAATAACGGAAACCCAAACTTTGCAATAGCGTTTTACATGCATCCACTTCGAGACGTCGGCCTACACCAGGTTCAGGGGTGAGAGACATTCGAATGGTATCACCGTATCCTTGCTGAAGAAGCACCGCTAGAGCAGCCGAGCTAGACGCAATACCTTGAAGACGGCCTCCAGCTTCGGTGAGACCTAAGTGAAGAACATATTCACAGGCAGTGGCCAGCTTTTCGTAGACGGTAATCATATCTTGAACATCCGACATTTTTACACTGAGTACAATTTTATCTTTATTAAGGCCTAGAGATTCAGCCAACTCTGCATTAGCCAGAGCACTGCTAATCATAGCCTTATAGATAACGTCTTTAGAAGATAAGGGTGTTTCTGAAGCCGCATTTTCATCCATCATGGAAGTGAATAGATCCTGGTCTAATGAGCCAAAATTAACACCAATACGCACAGGTTTATTAAGATCCCGTGCAATATTAATAATAGAGGTGAACTGTTCGTCTCGTCGATTACCCTTACCAACGTTACCAGGGTTAATCCTGAATTTAGAAAGAGAAGCGGCCATGTCAGGAAACTTGTCTAGTAAGATATGGCCATTAAAGTGAAAATCGCCAATTAAGGGAGTGGTATACCCATCATCTAACAATACTTTTTTGATATGGGGAACTGCTTTTGCGGCATCAAAGTCATTCACAGTAAGACGAACTAATTCGGATCCTGCATCTGCCAGCTCCTTAACTTGGGCAATGGTTTTGTCTGTATCAGAGGTAGGGGTGTTGGTCATGGATTGGATAACCACAGGGTGGGCGGATCCCATCGGGATATTATCAATCATAACAGTAGTGGTTGTTCGTCGCTTGGCTAACATGGCTTTAACTATAAGTTAAGAGAATAACTTTGTCTATGGGTCTTGCTATAACATGGCCACTTTGGCAATGTCGAAATATAAGGCCCAGCAGCCTAACTTGCTGACTCGACGCCAAAGCGGATGCTTTTGTTGGTGAGACCACTCCCTTTTTCTAATTTGGTGGCAGCTTATGACAATTCTGTTTGATAGAGTAAGGTGAGAGCTTTAATGAGAGTGCTGGGGTCCTTAGTAAGGGGATTGAACTCAGATATAATTGAAGAGATAAGGTCCTCGGCACTAACTGCGCTATTCAATTTAGGGTAAAGGGCTCTAGATTGAACTCTAAAGTCAGAAGAAAGGCAGGGAGGGTAAAGGTTTTCTAGGCTCTTTGCTAAAAGTAAAAAAGAAACAAATTTATAGTTATCCCTGGGACAACAGTCCCTTACCAGACTATTAAGATCGTAAGGTTTTATAGCAAACTCAGATTCTTCTTCTTCTGAAGGAAAACAGGTGCCCATAGGTATCCAAAATAATTTAGACACAGATTGTGTCAACACGGCCTCTATAAGAAGTGAGATAAAGTCTTCTGATTTCTGACACTCTTCTTTGGTATCACTTAAATGAAAACCCTTATCTGTGGAATAACGTTGAATAAATGCTAAGACATCTTTTTGAAAAGGCGTTAACGTTTCTTCATAACTTAGGTCATCGTCTGTATCTAAAGTAAATGAGGTGAACATTTGAGGTGGGCTATCACGAAAAGAACCACGATCATCTGAATCACTACTGGTATAAATGGTTGTGGGTGTATCTCCTAAAGCAATAAATTTTTTCAATGATAAGTTCCCTTCTCTAAATACAGCAAAAACTAGTTTGTTTTATGAAAAGACACGATATGAATGGTTATTTAGGGATAGTGACTATTAGCATTCTCTAAAGAATGGCTATCTTATATTTTAAGCAATGACATAAACTATGGAACACTGATAAAAAATTATATCACCATATGATGGAACTGTCTCGATAAAGTATCCGTCCATATAGTAACGTATTACCAAACGGATGAGAGGTGCCATTTCTCAGTCAATATTGTATAGAAGGGCTATATGAATTTAAAAAAATTGAGCAGATGTATCACGTCGCGATAGCATCATTATGTTAAAGATAGCGATCTGTAAGCATGGCGCTTACTCTTTTATGCTGCGTAGTAAGTCTTCCTTTAGTGTTCGCCAGTTAGTTGTCTGTTTGATGGCTTTAAGATGGGACGTAATTGAATGGATAGTCGTCAAATTAGTCGTTAAGAGTGGTGAGGATAACGTCCCTTTCAAGGCTGCATTGTGGAGTACCTTATATAACTGTTTAATCCGGTACACACTGCCAGTACTAAGAATCATCGTATTGCCAGCAAGAATAGCCTTAACGCCGGCCTCAGCGAGTGTATAGTTGCGTTGAATGGCCCCCATTTCAATATCGTCTGTAATAATGAGGCCTTTGAAGCCCAGGTCCTCTCTAAGAAGGGATGTGAGAATAGGTCTTGAAAGACTGGCTGGCTGATGGGGATCAAGAGCAATATATTGAACATGAGCACTCATAATGGCCCCTACATCTGATTGAATGGCCTGTCTGAAGGGAAGAAGATCGATGTGTTCAATATAATGAGATGATTCTCGCATAATTGGAAGCGCTACATGACTATCAACAGAGGTGTGGCCATGGCCAGGAAAATGTTTTGCTGTGGCAATAATGCCTGTTTGCTGAAGACCATGGATATACGCCTCACCTAATCGTGAAACCCGATCAGGTTGTGTGCCATAGCTACGGGATCCAATGACATGGTTTTGAGGGTGAGTCACCACATCTAGAACAGGTGAAAAGTTCATGTTAATACCGTATTCGATAAGTTCAGAACCCATTAATAACCCCAGTTGTTTAGCCACGTAGCTGGAACCAATATGGCCAATGGTTTTAGCAGAAGGATAATGGGGGCGATGAAAATGGAGACGATTAACAGTTCCACCTTCTTGATCAATGGCAATAAAAAGAGGGTAGGGTTGACCCGCCTGACGTGCCGTAGTTTGGAGGTCCTGGATAAGGGTTTTGACTTGTTGGGTTGAGTGAATACTAGATTTAGAGAGCATAACACCCCCAATATGGTAGTCCTGGATCAATTTTTTGACGGGTTTGGTGAGGGTCTTATCATGAATGGCTATCATGATGAACTGACCGATGGTTTCCTCAAGTGACAGAGGTTCAGATGCAAGGGTGGGGGGAGAAAGAAGAAGGCCTCCAATCATCATAATGCCAAGTAAGACACGTGAATAACAATGGTATAGCGTTGTCATGACTATAGTTTATCAGACTTTTATAGTAATGCGACTGGACGCCATCTGGCGTTATAACTTAATCTATTACCTAGTTTGTTACGAAAGAGGATGACAGATGAAGGTGACATTAGCACAAATCAATCCCATAGTAGGCGATATAGAGGGCAACATCGGTTTAATGAAAGCGGCTATTGCTACGGCTGAACAGCAAGAATCGGATCTCATTATTTTTTCAGAATGTGTGTTAACAGGCTATCCACCACGGGATTTATTGGGAAAGCCTTGGTTTTTAAAACAAATCACAAAAGGGATCGCTCACCTTTTGGATCTTTCAAGGTCCTATTCAGGCCTAGGGATTCTTTTTGGAACCCCTTATCCGGAAGAGTCGGGAGATTTATCTAACGCGGCATTACTATATGACACAGGTGAGTGCGTCGCCATTATTCGTAAAACCTGTTTGCCCATCTATGATGTTTTTGATGAACCACGTTATTTTACACCGGCAGATGACACTGATGTCATCGACTTTAAGGGGCATCGATTAGGAATAAGTATCTGTGAAGATGCCTGGCGTCATCAATTCTCTAAGTTATACCCAGTTGACCCTATGATAATGCTAGCTGAAAAGGGGGCAACATTATTTATTAATATATCGGCCTCACCCTTTGAAATGGGGAAATTTCAAACACGACTGGATGTTTTAGCCCATCATGCAACCCACGCAGAGATTCCCCTTGTTCATGTTAATCAAGTTGGAGGTAATGATGAGCTCATCTTTGATGGACGAAGCTTTGTGTGTCATTCAGAAGGCCAATTAACGACTTCTTGTAAGGCATTTGAAACAGATATTAAGACCATCACGATTGAGGAGACCAAACGTATTGATTCTATTTCCATCGATAATATAGCGGATGTGTATCAGGCCCTTTGCGTGGGACTTTCAGATTATGTGAGAAAGTGCGGTTTTAAAAAGGTTATTTTGGGCCTTTCTGGCGGGATAGATTCAGCCGTTACCTGTGCAATAGCCGTGGCTGCATTAGGTTCAAACTGTGTTCAAGGTTATGCGTTGCCGTCGCCCTATTCCTCTAAGGGTAGTATTGATGATGCCTTACAGTTGGCGAACCACCTAGGTATTTCCTGTGAGACGTTAAGGATTTCTGAAACAATGGATGATATGACTAACGTATTATCGCCAGTCTTTAAAGGCCACCCATCCGGTTTGGCCGAAGAAAATATTCAGGCCCGTATCAGAGGTGTTTTATTGATGGCTATTTCCAATAAATTCGGTTATCTTCTCTTATCCACTGGAAATAAATCAGAATTAGCAGTGGGTTATTGCACACTTTATGGCGATATGAATGGAGGGTTGAGTGTTCTTTCTGATGTTCCCAAGACATTAGTGTATCAATTAGCGGCTTATATTAATCGAGAAAAGGAACTTATCCCAATCAATAGTATTGAAAAACCACCCTCTGCTGAATTAAGACCCAATCAAACCGATCAAGATTCACTGCCTCCCTACAACCTTTTGGATAAGATTTTAAAGGGATATATCGAGGAGGGATTATCCTTGGCAGAACTTTGTAGTGACGACGTGAACTTGGAAACAGTAAAATGGGTTATAACCAAAGTTAATCAAAATGAATATAAACGCAGACAGGCTGCGCTTGGACTTAAAGTAACTTCAAAGGCCTTTGGATCAGGGAGACGTATGCCTATAGCGGCACATTGGTCACTAGATGTCCCTTAAACTCTCGCGTATAATAATCATGAGATGAATTTACTAACACAATTTGGAGCACGGACAACACGGTTTTTTATGCATTGGGGTCGTATTACGGCTCTTTTAGGTCGTGTGATACAGTTAACCTTTAAAGGGAAGCCACATGCGCGACGCACAATAGAACAAATGGTGTTGTTAGGGACCAAGTCCCTTCCTATTGTCTTAATAACAGCTATGTTTGTGGGCATGGCCTTTACTGTGCAGGTGTCACGAGAGTTTATTAAATTTGGGGCTAGGGATATGATTGGTGGTGTGGTTGGTCTTGCGATTTGGCGTGAATTGGGACCATTGCTTACAGGCGTTGTCTTTAGTGGACGGGTAGGCGCGGCCATAGCTGCTGAGTTAGGCACCATGAAAGTGTCAGAACAGATAGAAGCCTTAGAAACCATGTCACAGGATCCTGTTGATTTTTTAATTGTTCCACGAGTATTAGCCTGCGCGATAATGTTGCCCATGTTAGTTGGACTTGCTGATATTGTCGGTTTTTTAGGCGGCCTTTTTGTTGCTATTGGGACAGGTCGTATCAATATTTACTCGTATTTTGATTCAGCTCAAACACTGTTGACGACAGCTGATATCTATGGCGGCCTTTTTAAAGGTTTTTTATTTGGTATAGTAGTTGCACTTATCAGTACTTATATGGGTTTAACTGCTAGAAGTGGCGCAAAAGGCGTTGGGAAAGTAACGACACGCGCTGTAGTTGTGTCCCTTATTTCTATTTTTATTTTGAATTATATTCTATCTTTGGTACTCTTCCAATGACCAGTGAAACTCCCATAGTTCAGTTTATTGATGTGTGTAAATCATTTGATGGAAATCTTATTCTGGAGAACTTAAATTTATCCATTAACAAAGGTGATTTAATCGCCATTATAGGACCGTCAGGTTGTGGGAAGAGTACGTTGTTAAGGCTGATGCTTGGTTTATTCAAGCCAGATTCGGGTCATGTGTTTATCGAAGGGGAGGATATTACAACCATGGGCCAAGAAAAGATCCTAAAGGTTCGACAGAAAATCGGAATGTTATTTCAGTCGGCCGCGTTATTTGATTCATTAAGTGTTGGTGAAAATGTGGCCTTTACATTACGAGAAAATAGGGATTATTCAGAATCATTAATTCAGGAACGAGTAAAAGAGAAACTAGCTTTAGTAGAAATGTCTGGGCGTGAAGAGGATTCCCCCAGCGAATTATCTGGCGGTCAGAAAAAACGAATAGGCTTGGCTCGCGCTATTGCTTGTGATCCGTCCATTGTCTTATATGATGAGCCTACAACCGGCTTAGACCCTATCTTATCTACAAATATAGAGAATTTAATTGTGAAGTTAAATAAGAATTATGGCATGACAAGCATTGTAGTGACGCATCAAATTTCGACTATTCTTCGTGCCTCAGAAAAGATATACTTATTGTCGGAACATAAACTTTTAGAACCTGAAACAGCCGAGACAATTGAAACATCAAAAAGCCGGGCCTATCGCCGGTTCATCAGCGGAGGATTATAAACGTGGATAAGCATGCATTTAGGGTTGGTCTTATATCATTTGTGATGTGTCTTATGATTGCCACTTTGCTTATATGGAAAAGTGGTATCTTTTTAAGAGCCGGTGGCTATGAGTTAAAGGGGCGATTTAGTACAGTCAATGGCTTATTGCCAGGAGCTGACGTACGCTATCGTGGGTACAAAGTTGGGCGTGTTTTTAGTATTAAGCCGTCTCCAGACCATATCGAAGTATCGTTTCGAGTTAGACAGGGTACAAATATTCCAAAAAATTCCAAACTCAGGGTATTATTTGATGGTTTAATTGGTGAGAAATATATGGGTGTTATTCCAAATACCAATGAAAAAGTGTTTTCAAAATCAGGGGATATTTTATCAGGGAGTTCCTCTTTAGGATTAGCCTCATTTGTGGATGTTGGGACACAAAGTTTAAAGCATGCAAGAGATATTGCAGCTAATTTAAAGACTATTTTAAATAATGAAGATGTGTCGAAAGGGTTGATGAATGCATTATTAAATTTAGAGCAGATAACAGAGAAATTAGATACCTTAGTAGGTGAGGTTACGACGGTAACGAAGGCTGCTGGATTTAAAGAGATGATGACGAGTTTGACGGGCATTACTAAGTCCCTTCAGAAAGCGACTGATACTCTTTTTGCAGATGAAGATCTTAGTAATTCCATTAAACAGGTTGCTCAAAACTCAATTGATATTTCAAATGATTTAAAATCTTTTTCGGGCGCAGTAAAGACAGGGCTTATTGATAAAGGGACCTTTGATAATCTGGATGAGATTATCAAAAACCTAGACTCTTTTTCTAGAAAGCTAAATGGCTTTATTCCTGAAGCAGGGAAAGATGGTGATGCCCCAGTGACAGGGAACTCCGTCATAGAGAAGGCCGTCAAAGCGGTCTCATCGTTATCACGCATGGAGCTTAAGGGCCGGTATGATACTGAGTTTTCATCCAGTGAAAATAATATGTCGTTTGGTCTAGGACTCGATTTGTCATTCCCTGAACAATTTTATCGACTTGGAATGGGGAATCGGCTTGGCAGTACACAGGTCTTTCATTTTCAACATGGTATTCATTTAACATCCATGTTGACGGGACGATATGGCCTTCTTTTTACTCAGCCAGGCCTTGGTATCGATCTGATCCCTTTTCCTAATCTGATGGTATCTCTTGATATGTATAATTTAAATAAAGTGGAGCTTGATATTCAAGCCCGTTATATCTTTTGGAAAAAATTTGGTGTGTTATTAGGTGCACGACGTGATGCACAGCAGGATGAACTTTTTAAAAATATAATCGTGGGCTTTTCTTACGGACTATAACGATCGTTTTTTAGATAGGCCTTTAGCCATAATATGGCCTCTTCTTTGGTTGTAATACTATGGCTTAATTGTGCCTTATAAGCTAATTTGAGTATGGTTGAAAAGGTTTTTCCCGGGGACAAACCATGTTTGATGAGATCTTTTCCGGTAAGGAGAGATTTTAAAGGACCATGACATATACCTAGTTGAGTGGCCTTATTCGTTAGCCAGTCACCGGCAGGAAAGTGACACGCCTTTTGTGGAACCCTCGCGGCATGGGTTGCCCTGGCTAAATAGATGACGTCTTGAATGTGGACCTTGGTTGCCAACGTGTAGAGGTGCTCGGGCACAAGCATAGACGACTGATCCTGGATATATAATCTGTTGACATCCATATAATGGCGTATTAAAGGAGGTATGGCCTTCAGAATAGTTTTATCATCAGTGAGTTGATAGATAAAATTGAGACTGTTTTGATTTGGCGTTACGTTTTTGGAAGGGCCACTTTGAATAGGCTCTGAATCCATGAGATGACAAAGAGCTGCTAGCATGAGGACCAATTTCATTTTTGGATCAGGAGTCGTTATAGTTGCCATGTAATCAACAGCATTAAGGGTGATATCCCATCCAGTTTGTGTGTCATCAACCATGATTGATTGAAGAAGTGAGAATCCAGGAAATAATGCTAGTAGACCTAGAGAAGGTGCCCACTTTAGCCCTAAGCTAGGCTTTTTAGAATGCAATAATAATTTTTTGAATTCCTCAAAGAGACGTTCTTTAGGAAGTGAAGAGAGTGATATCGTCTTACAAAGTCTTACGGTTTCTGGTGCAATATCAAATCCAAAACGACCTGCAAATTGCATAGCTCTAAGAACTCGTAATGGGTCTTCGGTAAAGGCCGTACTTGTGTGACGTAGACATTTATGACGGATATCTGTTTGCCCACCCCATGGGTCATAAAGTTGTTTGTCAATATAAGAGTACCCCATGCTGTTAATAGTGAAATCACGTCTCTTAGAGGCTTCTTTAAAAGACAGTTTTGGGTTGATGATAACTGTAAAATCAGTGTGTCCAGGGCCATTGTTTTGTTCGAGTCGAGGTAATGAAATATCGATCCGATACTTAGAGATGGTGAGTGTTAAAACGCCAAAGGTTGCACCTACCCGATCACTGCTTCCATAGGGCGTTAATCTATGTTTTAGTGTATCTAAGGTGATAGCGCCATAGACCTCTATATCATAATCAGATGTGGGAAGATTAAGAAAGTCATTTCGTACTGCACCGCCTACAATTAAGGGGGTTATGCCCGATTCTTTTAAATGATTAAGGAGCCTTATAATAGGTGTTGGTAGATCCATCATGGCGTTATCATAACGGGCTTTATTCACCTATTCAAGTAAGTCAATAAATGCGTTAAGATAGACTTCTAAACATCATTTTAGGAGGTGGCTTATTCGGTTCCATCTATTAATTATTACGTTATTAAGTCTATGTTTGTCATCCCATTTAAGTGCTATTTTCAATACGGAGGCGCAGCGAAAATCTGATTTAGGGTTAGGTCATAAGAATGATCTCTCATTCAGCTGGGTCTTGAGTGAAGGGAATTCGGTATACCAGGATTTAGGCGTTCGATACCGTTATGATTTTTTGACAGAAAAGGACCATGTCTTTCTTATTTCTGATTACAGGCGTAAAGGCCAATCACATATCTTGAGTGTGAATAAAGGCTTTGCCCATTTGCGTTGGCAGCGCCCTCTTGTATCAGAATTACATAGTGAAGCGTTTATACAGCGTGGGTTTAACGATTTT
>CAZIOF010000118.1:0-5936 GCA_964540745.1 uncultured Candidatus Marinamargulisbacteria bacterium | reverse complement strand
TAATCGTGTTAAATGTTCGTCCAGAGTTATAGGAGAATCGTCTCATCTTTTCAGTGGTAAATCCTGCCCCAACGAGGGGTGTCTTAAATAAATTTCCTACTTCATAGGTAATAAACTTTCGTCTGATTGGGCTAAAATGATAGGATGATAGCGTGAGTGATTCATTCATAATATCTGGGCTTCTGTGTTTGTTGTATAAGAGTGTATTGTCAATAAATAATCGTCCAATACCGAGATGGGTTTGTAGTGTCGCAACGTGATGGTTTGTTAGGTAAGAGGCCTCCTGTGATGTGAAATCCGAAAATGAATATTGTCCGAATATATTTGTATAACCGGAGATAAAGCTAGGGTTTATTGTGATTTCGGCGCCTGTGCTTTTTGTTCTACTAAAATCTAATATAATTGTTTTTCGGACATCTGGGGGCAATTCAAATCGAAACTGTTTATTTTGAATATTCATTGACCATTTGATGGCTGTTTTTTTGAGATCTTGTTCAGTAAAGGTCGTTTTATTTAGAATAGATGCTATTTTGTTGTAATAGCTTCTAAAGACAATCGGTTTCAATAAATTGAGAAATACGCCTGTATTAAGTTCGAATGAATCTGAATGGTTGGAGACTCTAATATCGACGTTACTGGCTGTTCGTTGGTATCCCATATAGATGTCGGTTTTTTTATTTATCATAATGGTTTTAGGAGCCTTAGTTCCAAAGAATTTCATATAGAGTTTATCATAGGTATCATCCACAGATTGTGCATAAATGGGTGGTGAGTATAGACTTGTGGGTAGTTTTTGGCCGAGGCTGGATAATGATATTAGGCTTATCATAAGCACAAAGCATAATCGGAAATTGAGAGTGCTTTTAGTGGGTATCCACATGATTTATTAGTCTCGATTGTTGACGTATAGACGTTGGATACGGCCGAAGTGTATTCGAATTATAAGGTGTTTGTAGATAGTTGGGTTCAATAATTGAGTATAGTAGCAATATGTCAAGACAGTAAACCTCCCTTTTAGAAACAGTACTACCTTATACTATTCCCAATTTGAGGTGTTTCTAAACAACTTTTATGGTTAGTTAGTTCGTTATTTTAAGTAATTGAGTGTTGATTATTTCCAGGACTTGAGCTTAAAATTGTGTTTTTTATATTCTAATTCTTCTGGCCAAGGAAAGTTTAATTTTAGGATGTCTTTAGGAAAAAGATAGATAAAGGGGCTTGTCGCGGCAACTTCATCTAAACTATCCTTTAATTCAAGTGTGATGTCTTCTCGTTCTGATGTTCCTGGAACAGGTATAGAGAGAGTCAACCGGTTTAATCGTTCTCTCGCTGTTCCGGTGTTACTGATAGTTACAGAGATACTTTTTTGTTTTTTAAGGACTTTAGGTTTTGCTGAGGTCAGTGATAATTTAGAGGTTCTTTTATCCGGCAAGACATAAAAGGCTCGTTTGTAGTTTAGAACAGTTGTTAACATCTTTCGATTCTTTTGACCGGCATTTAGATCAATAGGTAGCTGATCAACAAGGATACGGTATCCTTTTTCATACTCTAAAGGAGCGCCGATCCATTCCAAATTAACAATTTGCTCACTTAATGGTTTTACAATTAGTTGAGAAGGAACGACTACTAGTTTATCCGTGTCTATTAGGATTTCCTCGCCTTGACGATTTGTTTTTCGTCGTTTAACGATAATTTCTATAGCATAAAAACTGTTTCCTTCATTCTTTACAAACATACTTGTTGCATTTTCGCCTTTGGAAGGCGTTATTTTATTGTTTGGTAAATCTACAGAATATTTTGCTTCTGTATGTACTGAACACATAAACATAAAAAGACATATGGCAATTAAGTAGTTGTAGTGTTTCATAATTATTATCCTTTATTGTAGATTATTAATATATTCGACTTCTATAGTGTCTTTGTAGTATCCAGCCATGAGCAATTGGAAGTCCGATGTGATCTCCAAATCAATGCTAATAGAAACATCTGTTCCCGAAGCAGGGGCACTGCCAGCTGCTAGAATATGATCATTATTCAAGGATGTTTCAGTTAAATTGACGGTCATGTTATCTCCAAATTCTCCAGAACCTTGTGTGAATTGAAGTGTGTAGGCAATGTCCACTTCGCCATGTTCTTGGTCTTGAGCCTTTATATACCCAAAATTTTCACTTTTTAAACGTACTTCAAATCCATTAGGGTTATCGTTTTGTATAATGACTTTTCCAAGTTGATTCGTCCCTGTTCTCAAGACAGGATGAAAGTGTTGAACATAGCACCTGCTCTGACTGTCGTTGAGAGGGATGGCTTCTAGATTAAAAGCCCAGGCTATTAGTAGTAGAAGTCCTAATGATCTTTTTATTTGCATAGGAGTTGGTGATTAGTATAGCAAGATCTGCGCTATTGTGAAATATAAAATATTGTCGCTATTCAAGGCAGTTTTATATTATTTATAGATGTCCAACATGTATTATGTTTGCGAGTCTTAATGGTACCCGTAGTTTTGTATTGGGTTTTCAAATAATTATGATTTCTTGTATAGTAAATAGTCATGGGGATTATTCCAAAATTTTGGTTTTTGTTTAGCGTATC
Source organism: uncultured Candidatus Marinamargulisbacteria bacterium (assembly GCA_964540745.1). Classification (GTDB taxonomy): domain Bacteria; phylum Margulisbacteria; class Marinamargulisbacteria; order JABIPA01; family JABIPA01; genus CAZIOF01. The sequence continues at coordinate 3,347 of CAZIOF010000118.1, read as the reverse complement.
TATAGGGTTGTTTCTTTATTGTGCAGTAGACGCTATGGCTAACCCACGTTTTGTACTTGAGCATTTTATTCCGATATCTAGCCAGGCAACTGTTCGTGAGTCATTTGGCACCTTAAAAAAAGGTCTTAATCTTCTAGGGACCATCGATATTGAAAATAATACGATAGATGGATTTACGTTGAGTGTTAGAAGTGAAAATAATGGGTATTTGGCAGCGATAACGCCTGATAGTGGCGAAGAGAATATCCCCTATACGTTGACGCTTACTAAGACAAACGGCTTTCTTGGTGAGGGAATCATACCTATTGGCGCATTAGAAAATATATCTTTACCTGCTGAAACGGTTCTTTTAGATGCGACTACCTATCAATCGTCTCCTACCCATGTTGTCTATCGGATTGATATTAACATTGCGGGTGATATGAACTGGTTGACTATGGCAGGGAATTATTCAGATACCCTTGTTTTTGAATTTTCAGACAACTAAACTTACTTTTTACGTACACTTTATGGTTGTATGTGGGGTATAGAGGGACTGTTTATTAGTAGTTATTTAGTTGTTGCAATTTAAGAACAAACAGAAAGAATCGATGTTTATTTTGAACTTAAAATGGGAATAATTAGTATGAGTATTGTTATGTTTATCAACTCCCAAGGACTGACTGTCTAAGGGGTGTTTTTAGAGATGAGCAGAACTTTATTTATGGAGGGGTTATTACGTAGACAACATAAAGTTTGGTTTAAGATGATTGTGTAAGAGTCGTTTTTCTGGGGGGGGAAATGATGCATAGTACAGGTATAACATACAGTTTTCATTCAATTCCAAGTGGGACCGTTTTTCAATCTTCACGGTCTGTCGTTCGCTTTCAACATCTTTTTTCTTGTCTGTTTATTCTTTATTTATCCTTTTTAGTGAGGTTAGTATTTTTTGACCTTTGTCACGACTCAATTATGTGAGTTGGGTGGTTGTCGAGTATGTTTTTTTTATTGATGAAAAGTAAATAGGAAGGGGGGCAATATGATGGATATTCGTTTAGTGAAGTATATCGTGCTTGTTGTCTTTCTTTTTATGTCTATGACCTCTTTGTTGGCTTTTGAAGAGGGGTATGGGTCTGGGTGGACAGATGAGTTTAGTGTTTCTTATGACGAATATTTACTTAGAGAGTACATTCCATGGACGTATGACGGTGATGGTGTCCTTTCTGCGGAGGTCACTGAAGAATGGTATTTTACGTCTGATTGGGGATTTTTGGATATGGACTCTAGGGTTGAATGGCAGATGATTTTTGATGAATCTCAATTTCTTGAAAGTGGGTATTCAGAGAACGAACTATCACTTTTGGATGCTGGAACGATTATGGATTCCATTGCTTTTCAGATTCGCGAAACGTGGTTTGTGGATTATACCTATAATTATTATGGTGATACAGGTGGATTCAGTGGGTTAGTCTATGACTATGTGTTTGATAGTCAGACCTCGTTTGATGGCGAACTGGCCTCTTATAATACAATTTTGTATGACTATATTACGGATTCCTTATATGGTGATTCTGGGAGTGGGGAAGTAGATGTGGGTACTGGACAACCCTTATTACCAGGGGCTTTGGCTGGTGAACAGTATGTTGTTTTTGATATGTATCATGATGTTGAGGCGGTAAATAGTATGGTGGCATCTATCGGGAGTTCTGTTGAACTCCTTAACTCATTACAGGGATTGGGGAATATTATTGTTAATAACAATACCTTAGACGGGTTTGCTATTACATTAGAGAGTTCAAATGGGGCCTTGGTACCGACCACCGGTGATAATGGCGAAGAACCCTTAGATTATAAGATTAAGGTTCTTAAAGTTGGTGGGACTTTGGGGAAGGGTATGACGATTGACCCTGTTGCTCAAATTGGGTCTAATGCCATACCGATTATTTATTTAGAAAACCCATCTCAAACATCTCAGACTGAAAATTTGAAGGTTCGTTTGGTAATTGATATAACACAACACGAACATGCCTTGAATATGGCGGGTAATTATAGTGATGAATTAACGATTACCATAGCGGATATGTAGGAGAACTTTAGGATGCTCTTTCTTGTTTTATTGGTGTTAGTTTAATTATTTTTGAAAGGAGGGATATGGGTTTTAACATAGTTTAGAGTGACAGAGATTACTATGTTCAAAAAAGGGAGGCGTATTACTTAATATGAAATATTTTATAGGGATAAGTTTAGTGTGTCTTGTTGTGACGGGTGGTTGTTTATTTGGAGCTTCTAGCTCCCATACATTTTCACTTAGTCACACTGTTGCTGTTGTAAGTAGTGTTACGTTTACAGGAAGTAATTCGGTTGTTATGGCAAAGGTTAATAAACTGGGAGATGCCACCATTAATAATAACACACTGGATGGATGGTCATTGACTGTACTATCAGCCAATGCAGGGCAGTTTATGAACACGTCAACTGGAAATGGAGAAGAGCCAATTGCTTATAACCTTGATATTACAGAAATTAGCGGTACTCGAGGTGATGGGATATCAATTGCAAACTCACTTGATCTTGGTGCGTCTGCGTCATTTATTTGTGACCTTGAAAGTGGTTCAAACCAGAACTCAGCAACGGTCAATTTGAAACTAGGCTTTGAAGTTGACTTTTCAAAAGAACAAACTCGATTTGAGATGGCGGGTACGTATTCAGATGTTTTGACGATTACATATACAGATCGGTAGGAGAGGTAACTAGTTAAGCGCAGCAGTTTAAGATACAGAACAAAGGAGGTAATGGATAATTTGACTATCTGATTGGAGTAGGTTGTTTGTTTTCAGATGGTTATTGAATATGACTTTTGTGTTTCTTATTTTTTATATAAAAGGGGTGATGTGTATTAGACGTATTATTAGTTAACAAGTTAAACCTGATATTTTATTAGGAGGGGGGGGAGACATATGAAACGATATTAGCGATGATTTTAATAGGCATTTTTTGCCTAGGGTCAGTAGCCTTTGGTGCAGTAGCGCACGAATTTGATCTTAACCATGAAGTAGCAAGGGATAGTTCAATTGCTTATACTGTTAATGGTGAGGGCAAAATGATAGCTAAGGTGAATAAACTGGGAAATGCCATCATTAATAATAACACGATGGATGGATGGAAATTGACTGTACTATCAGCCAATGCAGGGCAGTTTACGAACACGTCAACTGGAAATGGAGAATTGCCAATTAATTATAGCCTTGATATTAAACATATTACCGGTGCTATAGGTGATGGGATACACCTTGCAGAATCACTTGATCTTGGTGCGTCTGAGTCATTTATTTGTGACCTTGAAAGTGGTTCAAACCAGAACTCAGCAA
>CAZIOF010000117.1:0-8928 GCA_964540745.1 uncultured Candidatus Marinamargulisbacteria bacterium | reverse complement strand
TATTTCACTAATTTAACCCTGGTTATGTAATGATATCTTAGTTGATGTTTCATCTCATGCATGTTTACATGACCTCCTATGTACGACTTATCATCCTTATCTGCGGGTCCAAAAACAACACTCAACGTTGGTGTCATTGGCGTCGGAAACATGGGCAAACACCATGCTCGAAACTACAGCAGTATCCCCAATGTTACATTAGCCGCTCTTTGTGATATTTCTTCTGATGTACTAAAACCATTCACTCAACAGTATAAATGTAACGGATATACGGATCTAAACGACATGATTGAACGAGAGTCCTTAGATGCAGTTAGCATTACGGCTCCTACAAAAACCCATTATCGAATTGCTAAAACTATTATCAATAGCGGCATAAACCTCCTTATTGAAAAACCTATCTGCGATAATGTTGATGAAGCAGAAGAGCTTATTCAGCTAGCCAAAGAAAAAGGCGTCGTCCTCATGGTAGGGCATATCGAACGCTTTAATCCAGCTGTACTAAAATTAAAAGAGCTCATTGAGCAAAATACCATAGGAAAGATCACTTCCATTATTGCAAAACGTGTAGGGGCATTTCCTGCACAAATTAAGGATGCCAATGTGATTATTGATTTAGCCGTCCACGACATTGATATCTTTTCTTATTTGCTGGAACAAAAACCGGATAATATTTATGGGAACGCAGGTACAGCATTATCTAGTAAACGTGAAGACTATGCCGAAATATTCTTAACCTATGGTGATCAGAATGGGTTTATTCAAGTCAATTGGATTACACCTATCCGAATACGAAATCTTGCTGTTACAGGAACAAAAGGCTATATCGAGCTCAATTACATGACCCAGGAGTTATTATTATATGAAAGTAATTACTCGGCTGACTTCGATAACTTTGGTGATTATATTATTAAATTCGGAATCCCAAATAAACACGAAGTGACACTCGATAAACAGGAACCTCTTTCCATCGAGCTTCGCCATTTTTTAACATGTGTTGAAACAGAGGCCACCCCCCTTATCACAGGCGAACAAGGAAAACAGGCCCTGACCACAGCACTTCAAGTCATGGCTACCATGAATATGTCATCAATTGTCTCTCAAACAGCCTCATAGCGCCATCTAACTTAAACCTTTTCTTTGCCCCTAGCCACACGCTAAAATCGCTTCATTCTTCAAAAATTCCCTACTAAATATATCGACCTATTTCCGTTATGAATTTGAAATATAATGAGTATACTGATAGAATTTTTTTGTATTTTGTTCGAATTTTGAACTAATTACACGTCGTATTTTCAAAGTTTAAGTTTATGTGGCATCAAGATGCCTTGGTTTTAAGGAGTATTATTTCAGTATGTCGTCTCTTTTTACATCTGAATCTGTTTCGGAAGGACATCCAGATAAAGTTTGTGATCAACTTTCGGATGTTATTCTAGATACTATTCTCTCTAATGACCCATTAGCGAGAGTCGCTGTGGAGTGCTTTATTTCTGATAAATTAGTTGTTGTTGGAGGTGAAGTCACAACAACTGCTTCTTATGATATCCCTGCTATTGTGCGACAAACACTCAGCGACATTGGTTATACACATCCAGATTTCGGCTTTGATTTAGAGAATTGTAATATACAGTGTGTCATCAAAGAACAATCAAAAGATATTTCTTTGGGTGTTTCCGAAGGAAGTGGCCTGGATTCCCAACTTGGTGCAGGAGATCAAGGTACTATGTTTGGTTATGCTTGTAACCAAACAGATTCATTTATGCCATTGCCTATTCATTTAGCGCACAGACTTATGTTGCAATTATGTAATGAACGTAAATCAGGAAACCTTCCCTATCTGCGTCCAGATGCAAAGTCTCAAGTAACTGTAGCTTATGAAAATGGTCGCCCTACTCGAGTTGATACGATTGTCTTATCTACGCAACATTCTCCTGAGGTCTCATTAGAAACACTTTCTAATGACGTGACTCGTTCTGTTATTAAACCGGTTATCCCTAGCGATTTACTTGATGATGGAACTCGATTTCTCATCAACCCAACAGGACGGTTTGTCATTGGAGGCCCCTTATCTGACGTCGGCTTAACGGGGCGGAAAATTATCGTAGATACATATGGTGGCTGGGCAAGACATGGGGGTGGGGCTTTTTCTGGTAAGGATGGAACAAAGGTAGATCGTTCAGCATCATATATGGCTCGTTATATTGCCAAGAACATTGTTGCTGCATCTATTTGCGAACAAGTTGAAGTTCAGTTATCCTATTCCATTGGGATTTCAGAACCTATAGCTGTTTATGTTAATACATTTGGGACAAGCCCATATTCAGATGATAGTTTGACAAGTTGTATTCGTTCAGTTTTTGATTTAAGTATTAGTGGTATTATTAACCACTTGGAGTTACGTCTTCCAATATTTAAGAAGACGGCGGTTTATGGCCATTTTGGTCGACCTGATGTTGACCTCAGTTGGGAGCGCCTTGATAAAGTTGATGTTTTAAAAGATTTTATTAGTAAAAATCATGTTCATTCATAGGATAGTAGGTTTATAGTTAGGCATCTGCTCTTTATTGAATAGATAAAACGTCCTCAGTCAGACGCCCCGCATTATTTTATTGTTTGGGGAATATATAGTGAGTAATCATACATTTCAAACGAGCTTAGATATTGAAACTCTAAGTTTAGACGAAAATCTGGATCGACAGATTGCCTCTTTATTGAAGCAATTAGAGTTAACGATTTCTGTTGGAGAACCTTTAACAGGTGGCCTAATCAGTGCACGTCTAACTCAGTTTCCTGGGAGCTCTTTGTATTTTCGTGGGGGAATTATATGTTACCACCCAATCTTAAAGGTTTCTGTATGTGGCGTTCCTCCATCCCTTATCCAAGCCAATGGTGCTGTTAGTCAAGCTACTACACAATCGCTCTGCCAACATATCCAAGAGGTATGTAAAAGTGATATTGCATTAGCCGTCTGCGGTATCGCTGGGCCAGCAACTGAACAATTCCCAGAATCTGTCACGGGAAAAACGTATGTGTATATCCGATTTTATGATCATGAGAAGTTTATCAATCATCATTTTTATGGCAATCGTAATCGCATTAGACAACAAGCAACCCAAGCCTCATTAATGGCCTTAAAAGAATGTTTATTAAAATGGAAAGACTATAAAACACTTATACCAAAACGAGAAAAGACCTAAAAAACAAGTTTATTAAAGGAGGATATTTATGGAAAATAATAAAGAACGTGCATTAAGCTTTGCAATCAATCAAATAGAAAAGTCTCATGGGAAAGGCTCCATTATGAAAATGGGTCAAACTCCTGGCTTGGATATATCGGCTATTTCTTCAGGGGCTCTTTCACTTGATTTGGCACTGGGTGTAGGCGGATTTCCTAAAGGACGGATTATTGAAATATATGGCCCTGAATCGTCCGGAAAAACAACTTTATCGCTTACAGCTGTCGCTGAAGCACAAAAGCAGGGCGGTATCTGTGCCTATATTGATGCTGAACATGCACTCAATCCTTCGTATGCAGAACATATTGGTATCAATCTAGATGATCTCTACCTATCCCAACCTGATTACGGGGAACAAGCATTAGAGATAGTTGAAACACTTGTTCGATCTGGAGCTATTGATTTAATTGTTATTGATTCGGTCGCGGCCTTAGTTCCAAAATCAGAAATTGAAGGCGATATGGGCGATGCTCAGATGGGTGTTCAGGCTAAATTAATGTCTCAAGCACTTCGGAAATTAACAGGGATTGTAAGTAAGTCAAACTGTGTTGTCATTTTTGTTAACCAAATTAGAGAAAAGATTGGCGTCATGTTTGGGAGTCCAGAAACAACGCCTGGTGGCCGGGCATTAAAATTCTACTCCACTATTAGGATGGACATTAGACGCATCGAATCAATCAAGTCTGGCGTAGACATTATTGGAAGTAAAGTTCGTGTTAAGGTTGTTAAGAACAAAGTTGCCCCACCTTTCAAATATACTGAGCTGGAAATCGCCTTTGGAAAAGGTATCTCAAAAACTGCAGATCTACTTGATTTGGGCATTAGCCTTAACTTAGTCGAGAAAAATGGAACATGGTTTAACTATAATAATGAACGGATGGGACAGGGGCGAGAAGCCGCCAAAGCATATCTATTAGATAATCCTTCTCAATATGAGTCCTTATCGAAACAAGTTGCCACTTTAGTTAATGAAGGTCGTAACCAAAGCGACGATAAGAAAAAAACCATCAAAAAAGATAAAAAGAAAGAGGTCGTAAGCGTATGAAACCAATTGATATAACACTAATAATAGCTGCTATTTCTATCGCAGCTGCTATTATTCTCTATATCTACAAGAGAATTAAAGCCGATTCTAAAATACAAAGCGTAGAGAAACAAATTCGTCAATCACTCGATCAATCGTCAAAAGAAGCACAAAAGATTATCAACGATGCCTATAAAGAATCTCAAAAGATCGTCTCAAAATCACAGCTTGATATTGAACGTGATATTAAGGCAAGACGTGATACGATTACTCAAATTGAAAATCGTGTCATGGAAAAAGAAAAATATCTGGATGAAAGAGATCAGGCGTTAAACGACAAAAATGCACAATTAGACCAGGAAAAAGAAAAAATGGTCGCTCTTAAAAAGAAACAAGAAGATATTATTCAAAATCTATTAGAGACACTTGAGAAGGCGGCTGGCTTTTCACGTGAAGAAGCCACAAAAATCTTGCTTAAGAATGTTGAACGCGATATCCGTGACCGCGCCGGAAAAATGATCAAGGAAATGGAAGGCCAAGCTAGAAAGATTGCAAATCGACGTGCGAAAGAGATTGTCACAGACGCTATTCAACGCACCGCAGTGGATCATGTTGTGCCGGCTACAACCTCTAGTGTTAATCTTCCAGATGATGACTTAAAGGGCCGTATCATAGGTCGTGAGGGACGCAACATCAGAGCCTTTGAAAACACTACTGGTGTTGATGTTATTATTGATGATTCGCCTGGGACAGTTGTGCTTTCTTCTTTCGATCCTATTCGTCGAGAAACAGCTCGAATTGCACTAGAAAAACTCATTCAAGACGGCCGAATTAATCCCACGCGTGTCGAAGAAAGTGTGGAAAAAGCTCGTAAGGAATTACAAGAAACCATTCGTGAGAAAGGCGAAGAAACCGCCGATGAGTTGGGCCTACAGTTTCATCCTAAAATGTTGGAACTCTTAGGCAAACTCCATTATCGTACAAGTTATGGACAAAATGTTCTTGCCCACGCCAAAGAAGCAGCTCACATCGCAGCGATTATGGCCAGAGAGCTAAATGTAAATGTCAATTTATCTAAACGTGGTGCCTTACTTCATGATATTGGGAAGGCTATCGATTTTGAACAAGAGGGTACCCATACTGATTTAGGTAAAGATATCTGTATCAAATATGGTGAATCAGATGAGGTCATTAACTGTATCATGGCACATCATGAGGATGAAGAGCCAGATACAATTGAATCTATTCTAGTCATGATTGCGGATGCACTTTCATCTGCCCGACCAGGTGCACGACGAGAATCCATTGAAGCCTACATTAAACGATTAGAAAAATTAGAATCTATTGCAAAGTCTTTTGACGGCGTAGAAAAAGCCTATGCCATCCAAGCAGGCAGAGAAGTTCGTGTCATGGTATGTCCTGACGAAATCAATGATGATAGCGCTTACAAACTTGCCTTAGATATGGCTCAGAAGATTGAGAAGGAAATGGAGTATCCTGGTGAAGTAAAAGTCAATATTATTCGTGAAACACGCGCCATTGGTATTGCGCATTAGGAGTTAGAATATTGAAACATATCAATATTTTATGTATTGGTGATATTGTTGGGAGCCCTGGACGTGCAGCTGTTAAGTCGGTACTCGCCGATCTTAAACACGATCACCATATTCATTTTACGGTTGCTAATGTTGAAAATTCGGCCGGCGGATTTGGTCTAACATCAAAAATAAGTAAAGAACTTTCGTCGCTGGGTATCGATGCGTTTACGTCTGGTAATCATATCTATGATCAGAAAAGTTCTATCGCTGATTTTCCACAATTAAAAAAACTTGTTCGCCCGCTAAACTTCCCTCCCAATAACCCTGGACAGGGGGTCCGTATTTTTTCGTTTAATTCTGTAAAGATCGCAATAGTAAATCTTATTGGGCGCGTGTTTATGAACGGCGCATATGACTGTCCATTTCGAGCCCTCGACCATGTCTTACCCGATATTTTAAGTGAAACCCCCATCGTATTAGTTGACTTTCATGCTGAAACAACCTCTGAAAAACAAGCGCTTTGCTGGCATGCGGCTGGACGTATTTCTGCCTTATGGGGGACACACACCCATGTTCAAACTGCTGACTCTCGCATCCTTGATCATCATACCGGCTATATAACTGACCTTGGTATGGTCGGGGCTATTAATGGTATCATTGGTATGGAAAAGGCGCCAATTATCCATCGTTTTATTACACAAATGCCGGCAAGATTTCAAACGCCTAAAACATCTTCTTGTCAGTTTAATGGTATTATCTTGACTATTAATATTAAAACAGGAAAAACAGAACATATTTCACGAATTTTTAAAGAGGTAGATTTAATCTAATGAAAAAAGTTTTAATATTAACATTAGAATCATCCATTCATCATACGATTGAACAGTCGTTGCTCACTGAACGTGTTAATATTGTAGGTCACGACTCTGATACCTCTTTGAAAAATGACCTATTAATTGGTGATTATCAGGTTATCATTATTGATCTTGCCTACCCTAATAGTCTTGATATTATTCAATTCATTCGTTCTCAAAAACAAACCAATGAAATTGGCTTAATTGTTATTCTTAAAACAAACCAAGAATGGCCTCAAGACGGCCCTTCCGTTCATCTCGTTGATGACTTATTGATCCATCCCTTGCGTCCTTTTGATTGTCTTATTCGAGTACGAAAGTTATTAACCCAGTCAAATTCGTATACCAGTGGTAAAGACGAGCAACTAAATCTTTTCCATAAAACACCGTCTTATACATTACCAATGACTCAAAATAATGAGAGATTATTAAGGCACGTTTCAGTTACGTTACATCATGAAATTAGAAACCCTCTAACAAGCATTCTCATTGGCTCTCAAGCCTTACGCGTCTACTTTCAAGACAATAATACCCCTAGTAGGGTCATTAAAGAAATTGAACATTGTGCACAACGTATCCGAAAGACCCTGGATACGTTAGGTGATTTAAAAGAGATTGTTGTTGATGACTATCTAAATGGTATTAAAATGTTAAATCTCACTAAATCACAAAATCCGTCATCGTTCATCAATCGCCCTTTTCCAGGACAACAGTCCCATCTAAAATGATTAAAACCGAAAACCTTATTAAAGCCTACCATAAAAGACGTGTCGTTAATGACGTCTGTTTTCAGATGGAACGTGGCGAAATTGTAGGGTTATTAGGACCAAATGGTGCAGGAAAGACAACAACATTTTACATGATTACGGGTCTTGTACGACCCGATCAAGGATCTGTTTATTTTGATAACCAAGATATTACAAACCTTCCCATGTATAAACGTGCCAATCTTGGTTTGGGCTATTTGCCTCAGGAGTCTTCCATTTTTAAAAAATTAACGGTTGAAGAAAACCTCTTAATCTTATGGGAAGTCTTGAAAACAATCCCCAAAAGTGAATATAAAGCTAAGGCAGATGAATTACTGGGGGAGATGGGGTTATTACATCTTAGAAACTCTAAAGGTTATGAATTGTCTGGTGGTGAAAAAAGGCGTGTTGAAATTGTACGGGCACTTGCAACAAATCCGTCTTTTATTTTATTAGATGAGCCCTTCGCAGGGATAGATCCTATTGCTATCCAAGAAATTCAGTCCATTATTAAATCACTTAAGAAAAAGAACCTGGGGATTGTGATTACAGATCATAATGTACGAGAAACGTTAACGATTACTGATCGCGCTTATTTAATTCATCAAGGAAAACTACTTTTATCTGGAAATTCTACTGAGATTTCTGAAAACCCTCTAGCTAAAAAGTTTTATTTGGGTGAAAACTTCACCTTGTAATCTGTTTTATGAAGATTATTGACCGTTACTTATTTAAAGAACTTCTTCATCCTTTTTTATTTGGTATTTTTGCATTTACGCTAATTCTATCAGGAAGCACTATTTTATTTCCTATTATTGGCGAAGCCCTTCGCTACAATATTTCACTTCCTTATATCCTCCAATTAATCATCTATAAACTACCCGGAATTATTGTCTTCACATTTCCTATGTCTATGCTATTGAGCACGTTATTAGCTTTCGCCAGGTTAAGTCAAGATAGCGAAATCATAGCTTTCAGAGCGTCAGGAATTGGACTGCAGCGTCTCATGTTACCCGCTATTTACTTTGGGTTAATCGCTAGCGTTATAACAATTGGTTTTAATGAGTACATTGTCCCTAGCGCCACTCACAACGCCGATCTTCTATTACGAAGTCTTCAACATAAACAAAGCATTACCATTAAACGAAATATTAATGTTACGGAATATGATGAAAAAACGGGGTTACCAAAACGAATCCTCAATGTTCTCAAAATTAACAATGACATTCTCTATAATATTACGATGGCTGAATATGATAACGGTATCCTCTCACGAATCATGAAGGCAGAAGAGGGGCAATGGTTTCCTGGCCTTGGATGGGAGTTCCGACGAGGACGGATGCATAGCTTTCCGGAGCACCAACCTAAACGCCTCTCTATTATTGAATTTCAAAAAGAAACAATTAAACTTCCGTTTAAGCCGCAAGAATTAGCGCCTAACAAAAAAACTTCCGCGGAAGCAATGAATGCCTATGAATTACGAAAACATATCCAATTTTTGTCAAAAACAGGTGTGGATACAACAAAAGA
>CAZIOF010000116.1:0-5135 GCA_964540745.1 uncultured Candidatus Marinamargulisbacteria bacterium | reverse complement strand
AGAAATACGTTCTTTCACAAGTACTTGAAGAACCTTATGAACCTGACCTAGGGACAACATATCATGAACAAGCTCTCGAACAATAGCCGCATTAGAATTCTTTACCAACTCCATAAGCGACTGAACATTTTGACGCGTAATAATTTCATCCGCATGTTGCTTAATCACTTCAGAAAAATGCATAGAAATAAAATCTGTAATATTCTGAGCAGCAATAACATTCTCTTGAAGTTTTTCGATTTGATCTTCAGAAACCCAAGCACCTGGTTGCTGCAAAATAGGATCCAACGCCTCAATACCATTAATCGCTTTTCGTTTCAATTCGGACACAGAACGATCCACAAACAAGTGTCCTGGCAAGGCCTCCCCAACTGCTACTCGAGTCCCCCTAATTTCCATTTGATATTGATTAGGCGGTAAACTTAAATCATCCATAACACGAACACCTGGAATAACAAAACCTAATTCCTGGCCAATATGATAACGAACCAAGGTAATACGTTCCAACAAAGGACCATTTTGATTTGGATCGATTAACGGCACCAAATTACGACCTGTTTTCAAGCTTATCGGATCCAATGCCAAGGTTGATAATAAATTTTCAGGCTTTTTCATCGCATCTTTGGCTGTTTCTTGGGTCGCATCAACAGCCATCTCGCTTTTCATCTTCTGGGTCTTTACAATAATCCCAGCCAACGAAGCCATAATACCTGCCATCATCATAAAAGGCACTGTTGGAAGTCCTGGCACAATCCCCATTAACACAAGTACAACAGACGTCACCGCAAACGCCTTAGGTTGAGCAAAAATTTGTTTGGCAACATCTGAACCCAAACTCTCTTTAGATGCGGACTTAGTCACAACAAGGCCCGTAGCAATCGAAATAAGGAGCGCTGGAATTTGAGCCTGAAGACCATCACCTATAGTTAATCGAGTATAAAGTTCAGCCGCTTCACCAGCCTTCAACCCTTGCTGCATCACCCCTATCGCCAGGCCACCCACGATATTAAAAAAAACAATGATAATACCTGCTATCGCATCCCCTTTAACAAACTTATTCGCACCATCCATCGATCCAAAAAACTGAGACTCTGCTCCCAATGATTCACGCCTAGCCTTAGCTTGATCTGCATCAATAAGACCCGCGTTCAAATCCGCATCAATACTCATCTGCTTACCAGGCAAGGCATCCAAAGTAAAACGTGCTGCAACTTCAGCCACACGCTCTGACCCCTTGGTAACAACCATAAACTGAACCAAAGTAATAATACAAAACGCAACAATACCAACAACAAAGTTTCCACGCGTCACAAATTCAGAAAAGGAAATAATAACCTGTCCATTAAAATCAGGGCCTAGGGCTAAAATTAATTTTGTTGACGCGATATTCAATGAAAGTCGAAAAAGAGTCACTACCAATAAAAGAGAGGGGAATGCTGCGAAATCCAAAGGCTCATTAAGGTACATTGAAATTAATAGGAGCGAAACTGCAACCCCCATATTCAAAACCATTAAAATATCAAGAAGACCTGACGGTATAGGAACAACCATCAAAGCAATAATCAAAATCAATACCGTTGCGAGAAGAACGTCTGAAAGAGAAAATAGTTCTTTGAGAGCTTTTATATTAAACATAATATTGGTACTTCATTATCGGTATTTTTCTCGATTCTTCCTTAAATTATACACAAATGCCAATATCTCCGCTACCGGCTTATAAAATCTAGGAGGAACTCTTGAAAAAACCTCCGCAGATTTAAAAAGGCCACGTGCCAACGGTGGGTTTTCAATAATAGGAACTTTGTGGTGAGTAGCAACTTGACGAATTTGCAAAGCAACTAAACGTTTACCTTTAGCGACCACTACAGGCGCATCCATCTGATTATGCTTATATTGTAAGGCTACCGCTATATGAAACGGATTTGTAACAACCACATCCGCACCTGGAACAGATCCCATCTGTCGTCCCATAGACATCTGACGGGCCGCATCACGTTGTCGCTGCTTAATCATCGGATCCCCCTCCAAACGCTTATACTCATCTTTAATTTCTTTTTTAGACATCTTATTTGACTTAATATACTCGTAACGCTGATAAAAATAATCCAATAACGCGATAAAAAAATATAAAAGAGATAAGCGAGTAATCACTTTCATAACAATACGACCCGTAAAAGCCATAATTTGCCATAAGGTAAGCTGCTGAGAAATCAACACCATATAAAACTCATCACGCAAGGCGTCATAAAGTAACCAAACAACTAAAAACATCTTTACCAAAGACTTAGCTAGTTCAACATATTGCTTCATATGAACGAATTTTTTCATCCCATCAATAGGATTAAGCTTAGATAAATTGGGCGTTACAGGCGCAAGAGTAACTAAAAAACCAGTTTGTAGACCCTCAATAATCAAAGCCGTGATAAAATTAGCACATAATATAGGTAAAATAGCCACTACAGACGACATAACCGCTTCTCTCAATAATCCTCCAACAATGGCAGAGTTAAAATCCAATGGGATTTGTCTGAAACTAAGAAACGTAATATTAAGCATTTTTCCCCAGATACTTGAAGCAGTTGCTTTAAACGTATAGAAGGCAACAAGAAGAAGTATTGCACCCGTAATTTCCTTACTTTTCGCAACAGCGCCCTTCTTACGTGCTTCACGAAGTTTATGAGGGGTTGGCTCCTCGGTTTTTTCGCCTGAATCTTCGCCCATTAATAAATCCTTACATTAGTGAGTTTGAAGTAAAAACAGTACTTTCATAGTATGTTCCGATATCATCGTAATTAAGCGAACAACACTATTTAATATGGATGGAACTATCGCTAAAAAGATAAATAAACTAATCGTTGGCTTAAGTTGAAATCCTAGTTGAAACACATTGACCTGAGGGGCAACACGACTTAGCATTCCAAAGGAAAAGTCTATCAAAAAAACAACCAATAAAATAGGTGCCGCCAATTGTAATGCAACCGCAAACAACTGTGTTCCTAATTCGGCAAAATATAAACCTGCATCTGCAAAATTAATAGGACTGGCAATAGGCAAGAGCGTAAAACTCTTATTCACTGCAGCCAAAACCATATGGTGCCCATCCACCTGCAAAAACAAAATAATAGACGTCCATTCCAACATCAACGAAATAAGTGTACTGGTTCTACCTGTCGTTGGATTAAGTAATGCCGATACAGCAAGACCGGCCTGAGTATCCATAATCGCGCCACCAAATTCAACTGCAATAAGAATCAAATCAGCAACAACACCTAACAAAGCACCTACCATAAATTCTGTAACTAACGCAAAGAAATAAATCATAGCACTATCAGGCAATGTTTTAGGAAGAGGCACCACAAAAATCATCAAGGAACCCATCCAAAAAATGATTGCAACTTTGCTCATAGCAAACACTTGTTTTCGATTGAAAAAAGGAGCGTTCGTAATAAGGCCAGCTAAACGCGCTAAAATAAGAAAAAAAGCGCCAACCTGAGATAGTGTGATAATCATTTAGAGTATAATGGAATATTTTCCCAAAGTGACAATGACATTTCCATAATTAATCGGGACATCCAAGGAAAAGTAACACCAATAACAACCAATACGACTATCATTTTAGGTACAAATGTGAGTGTTTGCTCCTGAATTTGTGTAACAGCTTGAAAAATTGCAATAATTAAACCGATAATTAATCCCATACCAACAGAAGGTAAGGATACTAGTATAGTCACTTGAATAGCTGAATTCATAATAGCTGTAACACCATCTATATTCATAAAGCATCTAATTGTAAATAGAATGTGAACATATCTATAGTGTAATTAAAAAAGATCATATCGCCAAGGAAATAGAATAAAGAGAAACATTAATTAATGATCTTCACTTTGAAAAACCAGATTAATTGGATAGTACGAACCTGGTTGAGGAATCGTATAAATGTCAAAAGATGTCGATTGATGTGGGTTTAAATAAATATCATACAATTTATGAGGACGAAAGCCCTGTTGAACGCCCATAAATCTAGTCTGAATAAGTTGACCATTAATATAAAAAAGCCCCCGCCCCATACCACCGACTGGCGAACAATAGAGATTAATTTTTTGAAAACGTAAGGTATCATTTATAATTGTCGTCTTCAACCGATATAATAAGCCGTAATTCCCTTGTAAGGTAAAATTCTCAGCAGAATCATAAAGAACAGGAGACAACCCTATAGGAATTTCTTTAGTTACATCAGAACAATTAAAGTAGACATTCCAATCAATATCTTTCATCGGAAAAACACCCGAACGCCCTAACGGGTCATTCAATTCAGATAATTGCTTATAATCAGGATCAATTACTTTTACTTTAATCAATAAAGATACGGTAGTTGCTGTACTCATTTCAATCATACCCGTCATAACATCTTTAGGACGCCCCTTATGCGACAATATTGAATATACCTCATATGGCTTTAGATCCAACTTAATTGCATGATTATTAAGTTTCGCTAAGAGAAAGTTTTTAGTCATTACATGCCCAACATATAAGCCATCAGGATGTGAACTGCCCTTGGATTGGATATTATTTATTACTACTGGAAACGGTTCCATATTTTGAACAACAACGTTCACAAATAGATCCTGTTTAGAGATATTTTTGTGATAATACAATAAGCGAGAAGAAGACGCCTCTACAAGTTTGTCAAATAACAGACCTGGTGACTGTATGGATTCCGGATAATTACTAACAATTAATGGACGAGCATAAAGAGACGAAACAACTAAAAAAAAAAGAAAGAAAGTATCGTATCATTGAAAACTAACTAACAACCCTCTAACAATATTGTTCCTACCATCTGTCAAAACGAAAAGTAATATTTTAAAAGGAAGAGAAATCATTGCAGGAGATAACATAAACATACCCAAGGATAATAAAATATTAGAAACAACTAAATCGATCACAACAAAAGGTATAAAAAGCAAAAAACCTATTTGAAAAGCTGTTTTTAATTCTGAAATAACATAAGCAGGAATCAACACAAAAATAGGAACTGTTTCATAATCTTGAACTGTTTTAAGCTGAGAAAATTCTAAAAAAAGTGCTAAATCTTTATCTCTAATAAACTTTAACATAAAATTACGAAATGGTTT
>CAZIOF010000115.1:0-8114 GCA_964540745.1 uncultured Candidatus Marinamargulisbacteria bacterium | reverse complement strand
GAGGGCTTTGTCTGGATATTAGCGGTGGGGAATCCAAGATGATGCCCACGTCCTTCACCGGGTATAACACGACCGGATATTAAGTAAGGATGACCTAGATATTCGCAGGCTTTATCAAAAGCCCCGTCTTTTAGGTACTGTCGGATGAGTGAACTTTTGATAATAGTCTTATTATCACACTGTACAGGCTCAATATGTGAGACACTAATATCATGTGTTTTTGCCCATTCTATAAGAAAAGGGATGGTACCTTCTTTCTTTTTCCCAAATCTAAAATCGTAGCCTACAATTATTTTAGAGGGTTTTAACTTTGAAAGGATATAGGTATTCAAGAATTCGGTGGGTGATAGTGTGGCAACTTTTTTAGAGAACCGGAGCGTGATGAGTGTTTTATCTATTAGTTTGCATAGTAACTGTAGTTCTTCAATGGTTGTGAGGCGTTTTAGTTGTGGGGTTTTATTGAGAACCAGATCAGGATGTGGGGAAAATGTGAGGAGTGTATCGCATTTTTCAGCAATGACTCTATGTCCAAGATGGAGGCCATCAAAAACACCGATACCTAGAGTTTTAATGTTTCTTTTTGTCATGGTTGTATCTCTTTAAAGGCCATTGTTTCAATATTATCTACAGTTAACTGTGATAAATCTAGTGCATTTTCTAATGTATAGGGACCGATTTGGAGTCGGGTAAGGCTTTTAGTATAGGCTGAACTGTTTAAATGATGACCAATATCTCGAACAAGACTTCGGATATAGGTCCCTTTTGAACAGGTGACCTCTAAGGTTATTTGTGGCAAGGTTAGGGTGGTTATATGACATAATATTAACGAATATATGTCGATATGTATTGGTTTAAGTGTTTGTTGGATACCTTGACGTGCTAATTTATAGTGAGGGATGCCGTCCTTCTTTTTTGCAGAGAACTGGGGGGGGATTTGTTCTTGTTTTCCAATAAACTGCTTTAAGCAGATTCTGATATGGTCCTTGCTTGTTGTGATAGTTGGGTCATTTTGGGAGGTTTTTGTGACTGTACCATAGGCATCTAGGGTATCTGTTTCCATGCCTAGCACAAGCGTTGTTCGATAGTGTTTAGGATAATTGTGGAAGTGGTCTAACTGTTTTGTGTATTGTCGTCCGATCCCCATGATGATGAGTCCAGAGGCAAAGGGGTCTAGTGTTCCTGAAAAGCCTACTTTTTTAATGTTAGTAAGATGTCTAACACGCGTTACAAGTTTAAAGGTGGGAATTCCTGGGGGTTTATTAACAAGTAGAAAGCCTTCCATGATGTAATCACACTTGGGTCGTATTTAACGCTTTATCTAATTGTGCGAGGACGTTATCTCTGACATCTTCTAACGTTCCTGTCATGGTAATGCCTGATGCTTTTGGATGCCCTCCACCACCAAAATGTGCGGCAAACTTACTTACATTAAACATATGTTTAGATCGTAAATTAATTTTAACAACATTATTATCTTGTTCATGAAAGACGATGGCGATGTCGGCTTCTTTTAATTGGCGAATAGTATCGATGGTTTTTTCTTTTTGTTCAATTGTTTTTGGGAGTATTGTGTAGACATAGCTGTTTTCTTTATTAAAACACATATTATTAAGTGCAATTTTAAGACATTCAAAGGACGCTTCGGATTTGTTTTCATAGATATGCTGGCCAATGGCGTAAGCATCGGCACCTTTCTCAATTAATTGAGACGCTTCTTTTAATGTTTTAGCAGTTGTATTACTAAATAAAAAACGTCCTGTATCGTATAGGATGGCTGCATAAAGACATGTTGCGATAGCGGGGGTTATGGGCCAATTGTAGGAGGTAAATAAGTTGCAAAGTCGTTCTCCAACAGAGGATATCGGACCTGTTATATTAATGTCTCCAAATTGATTATTATCGGCATGGTGATCAATATTAATAATGGTTTTATTAGAGAGGTCAAGTTTTTCATAATCTGATACGCGTTCAAGGTTTGAGGAATCAAGTACCATAAGAGTATCAAAGGGTGTTTTAGGGAGGTTTGTTTGAATATGAGTAGATTCAGGTAGCCATGAAAAATCAGTTAAGAGACAATCAGATGACCAAATATGAACTTGGTGGTTTAATCGAATGAGCTGTTGGTACATCGCCAAAATTGAGCCTATTGCGTCAAGGTCTGGGGCTTTGTGCGCAACAAGTAAGATGGATTTCGGGGAGGATTCTAGAAGTGATTTTAGTTTAAGGCACGCTGTTTCATTCATAGCTTGTTGATTTTATTAACGAGGTCAACGCCTCTTTCAAGGCTTTCATCAAAGACAAACTTTAGATTAGGAATAGGGATATGTTTGAGTTCTTTACCTAACTCGCCTTTTATAAACTTTCGAGCTGACTGTAGACCTTTTCTTGTTTTCTCGCGCTCTTCCTCAGATCCGATTTGACTATAATATATCCATGCTAGCCCATGATCTTTAGATAGTTTCACGTTTGTTATGCTAATAAAGCCAATACGAGAATCATTTAATGTACGTATAATAATTGATGAGATCTCTGTTTTAAGGAAGGACTCTAGTCGTTCTTTTCTAGACATATAAAGTTCTTATTCTTTTTCTTTGAGCTCGTAGCAATGAACAATATCGCCCTCAACAATATCCTTACAATTTTCTAGAACAATACCACATTCAAATCCCTCTAGGACTTCTTTTGCATCCTCTTTGAATCGCTTAAGGGAGTTAATCTTTCCTGAATAGACTTCTTGGCTATCTCGGAAAATTCGAGCAATGCTGTTTCGAATAACTTTCCCGTTTAGTACTTGGCTTCCTGCAATAACGCCAATCTTTGAAAAGTGATAGAGTTGTCGGACTTCGGCTTTTCCTATTTCTATTTCTACCATTTCAGGTGTGAATAGCCCATCTATAGCCTTGGATATGTCGTCCATAATTTCATAAATAACAGAGTACGTTTTTATTTCGATATGATTTTTGTTTGCTAATGTTTGTGCGTCAGGATTGATAGCGGCATTGAAACAGATGATGATAGCATTTGAGGCGACTCCAAGCATGACATCACTCTCACTTAACGGGCCTGTAGCCGAGTGGATAATATTAACGGTAATGGATTTGCTATCAATTTGTTGTATGGCAGAATTAATGGCTTCGACAGTTCCATTTACGTCGGCTTTAATGATTAGATTTAAGGATTTTATTTCACCACTGCCAATTTGTTGGGAGATGTTTTCAAGAGACACTCGTGAAAGTATATTTTCTCTTACTGTTTTTTCGCCTAGGCTTCTTTTGGCGATTAATGTTTTTATTTCTTTTTCGGTTTCCTTAACTTCTAAGATGTCACCAGGTCTCGGCACATTAGAAATCCCTAGAATCTCTACGGGATCTCCGGGACCCGCTTCGGTTATACGTTCACCGAGATCGTTTAATAGGGCGCGGGTTTTTCCTTGGAACGTGCCAATAACGAAATTATCACCAATTTTAAGTTTTCCTGTTTTGATTAGGACTGTTGCTACTGGACCTTTTTTTCGGGATAAGCGAGATTCAATGACTACACCCTTTGCTTCTCCAGAGGTAATGGCTTTTAGTTCTAACATTTCGGAGACTAGGAGGATCATTTCAAGTAAATCGTTGATTCCATCACCTGTTTTCGCAGATACGGGTACGACGATAGTACTACCACCCCAATCTTCGGGAACCAGTTCTTCAGTAACAAGATCTTGTTTGCACTTTTCAATATCAGCATTTTCTTTGTCAGATTTATTTAGGGCAACAATAATAGGGACATTGGCTGCTTTGGCGTGATGAATTGCTTCTTTAGTTTGAGGTTTTATTCCTTCATCGGCAGCAATAACTAAAATTGTTATATCGGTTAATTGTTCTCCTCTAGCCCTTAGTGCAGTAAAAGCAGCTTGTCCAGGCGTATCTAGTATGGTTAATGGTTTACTGTTATGAATAACTTTGTATGCACCAATATGCTGTGTAATCCCTCCTGCTTCATTGGATATGACGTTTGATTGTCTAATAGTATCTAGTAAGAGGGTTTTTCCATGGTCAACATGACCCATTATAGTGACTACAGGAGGCCGTTCAGATAATTCTTTTTTATCACCAATTTCATCGTCTTCTATTTGTTTTGAGATGTCTTTTATTTTAGATGTTTCAGATTTGTCTTCCGTATCAACGAGAAGCTCTATCCCTATTTCAGTACATATTTTTTTAGCAACCTCACCGTCTATTTCTGAATTTAAGTTTAGGAGTAACCCCATTTTTAGAACTGACGTCATGATTTCAGTCAAACTTGTTCCGGTAAGTTCTGCTAAATCTTTAATTGCAATACTATCTTTTTTCAAATTAATGATCTTAATTTCTTTTTCTTCCGGATCGTTTTCTTGTTGATTCTTGCTGTCAGCTAATGTTGCCATTCTTTTTTTAACTTGGCTTACTGTGGCTTTATTTATTTTTGTACTAGGTGACTTTGCTCTAATCCCAATATCAGATAAGACCTTAATGATGTCTCTAGGTGGTTTATTTAATTCTCGTGCTAAATCAATGACTTTCATGGGGTTAGGCTTTTTCCTTTAGTTGGTTTATTGTTTCTTCATTTAACTTTTCATTTTCGGTATCTAGGCTTATATTGTTTTTTTCTGCTATGGTTTCTAGTTTCGATTGACTTATACCTAAACAAGTTGCTAGTTCATCGATAGACATTCCTTCGTTTTCGCTTTTCTCATCCTCTGTTTCAGAGGTGGGGGAGGCCTCTTCTTTCACTAGCTCTTCTAATTTGTTCTCCTGCGACTCTGTTATTTTCGATTGTTTCATCTTTTCTGCTAATGTTAACCCAGTTGGTTCTCCGGTCTCTTTTTTTATAGTCAGGTTTTCGTCCTCTTTGTCTTGAGATAATTTAATCTTATCAGCGATAGATAGTTGCGTTCTTTTTTGAATCTCTGGTTGGTTCTTTTTATATTCATCTTCATTTATTATATCTAATTTCCACCCAGTAAGTTTCACTGATAACCTTACGTTAATACCATTTTTTCCAATTGCCAGTGATAACTGATCATTTGGAACAACGACAAGAGCCGTTTTTTCCTCGGTGTCTGAAATTATAACATCTGATATCTTTGCAGGCTTTAAGGCATGGGAGATAAATGATTTTGGATTTTCATGCCATTCTAATACATCTATTCTTTCTTGACCGAGTTCTTTGATGATTGCCTGAATACGTCCACCCATATGTCCTACACAGGTTCCTACTGCACCAATAGCGGGATTATTTGTTTTTACGGCAATCTTTGCTCTACTCCCAGGCTCTCTTGCAATGCTCATTATTTCAATTATTCCGTCGTTTATTTCTGGTATTTCTAATTCAAATAAACACTTTAATAAACCAGGGTTTGTTCTTGAAATTTGAAGGACAGGTCCCCGCGGGGTTTTATTTATTTCTGCAAGGTAGACACGAATTCTATCCTTAGCTAAGAATTGTTCGCCTGGGATTTGGTCACGATAGGATAATAGAGCCTCTATGCGACCTAAATTAATTAAATAGTTGTTTCGTTCTACTCGTTGGACGGTGCCCGTTAATATTGTTCCAACTTTGTCTTCATATTCCTCATAA
This sequence comes from uncultured Candidatus Marinamargulisbacteria bacterium, assembly GCA_964540745.1. Classification (GTDB taxonomy): domain Bacteria; phylum Margulisbacteria; class Marinamargulisbacteria; order JABIPA01; family JABIPA01; genus CAZIOF01. The sequence continues at coordinate 2,513 of CAZIOF010000115.1, read as the reverse complement.
ATAGATGATTTTTCTGCTTCTCTTATGCGTTGAATAATAACTTGTTTTGCTGTTAAAGCGGCTATACGGCCAAAGTCTGAGGGTGTTACGTCAAATTTTATTTCGGAATCAATTTTTGATTTTGGATCTTTTTTTCGTGCATCTTTTAAGCTTATTTGGATGTCACTGTCTTCTACTTCATTTACAACAACTTTTATTTGGAATATTTTTGCCTCACCAGTATTTGTATCAATACTTGCCTCTAATAATAGATCTTCAGACAACTTCTTTTTGCAAGCTGTTACTAGTGCCTGTTCTATTGCAGAAATAAGTACTTCCGGGGCTATGCCTCGCTCATTTTCTATCTGTGCTGTAACTTGTCTGAAATTATCGATTAATAACATTGTCTTATCCTTTAATCTTCAAATTATTTATTGGTCTATATTAAAAAAAAAAGCGGTATTACCGCTTTTCTTGTGAAAACTAAAAATAACCAAAATTGATACTAGCAAAGAGTGCAACTATTCGTCAATATATTCTGTTTTGTAACTCTTTATTTTAATTTGCGTTATAATTGGTTTAATGAATATTATTTGTATCTGGTTTCTTTTTTTCTTATCTTTTTCTAATGCTTATTTTGGAGCGACCTCTTCGTCTCATTCCGAACAAGTTATACTTCAAAACCTTATATCTTCAAAACAAATAGACTTTATTGATGAGTCCCTTTCTTTAGAAAACATAGCAGACATATGTCGGTTTTATGAAGATAGAGGCTTTTCTCCTGTTTGGTTTAATAATGGTGATATTAAGTCATGTTATTTTGACTTTATTAACACGCTTGAAGATTCTATCTTTCACGGACTTTTTCCTGAAAATTATTTTCTTTCTAGTATTGTAAAGCGTTATACTCAACTTTCAGGAGGTTCTCTTCAAGGGCGAACACTTCTTAGTCAAATTGTGAAGTTGGATGTATTACTTTCTTTTAGTCTTTTACGTTATGTTAAGCATCTTATTAATGGCCAAATTGATCCGTCTATATTTTATTCATCATGGTCTATTGGGGACAATCCTCTTGATTATCCTCGCTTATTAAAGAGTGCTCTAACAGGTTCCGACTTTCGGTTTGTTTTGGATAGTATCATCCCTCAACAACCTGAGTATGTAAACTTAACTCGGTTGCTTAAGTCCTGTTATGATATTCAAAATAGAGGCGGTTGGCCTACTATTTCCTCGGGTTCAGTTTTGGATATAGGTAGTTGGGGTCCTCGTGTTAGTGATCTTAAAAAACGACTTATTGTTTCTGGGGAACTTCATTATCTGAATAAAAATGAACCAGAGCTTTTTGATAGCGATCTAAAAGACGCTGTAAAACGTTTTCAACAAAAACATTCGTTACTTAATGATGGGATTGTAGGGGCTGGGACTCTTAAGCAATTAAATAAATCTGTTGATGAGAAAATTCAGCAGATTATCGTTAATTTGGAACGTTGGCGTTGGTTCCCTCTCGATTTTGGGGAACGATATATTCTTGTCAATACAGCGAGTTTTTTATTGGATTATATTGAGTATGGGCAGCGGCGGTTGCGTATGAAAGTGATAGTGGGTAAACAATATAAAAAAACACCTATTATTCGATCGCAACTACGTTATGTTGAACTGAATCCTATTTGGACTATTCCTAATCGCATATTTGGTTCCCATTTCTTTGATAAGATTAAGGCTAAACCGGCTTTAATAAAGACCTATAATTTACGGTTTTATAAAGGCGACCCTGATCACCTATCACGTGTTTTTTTATCTAAATCCAAATTAGCGGGATTATCCCCAGAATCGTTTCCTTATCGTGTTCGTCAAATGCCAGGCCCTCGAAATCCAATGGGTAGGGTAAAGTTGATTTTTCCCAATGCCTATGATGTGTATCTTCATGATACTCCTTTAGGTCATAAATTTAATGTTTCAGAGCGTGCATTTAGTTCAGGGTGTATAAGATTGGAAAAACCTTTTGAACTTGCTTATGAAATACTTAAATTTGATCCTTCTTGGTCAAAGGTTCGATTACGTCGTTCATTTAAAAGCTGGCGACGTCAACTTGTTTCTGTGAATCAACCTATAGGGGTGTATTTGTTTTATTGGACAGCACGCCAAACTCAGGATGGGGAAATCTATTTGCTTCAAGATATTTATCAACGGGATGCTGCCATATATGATGCAATTAGTGCTAATAGGGTTAAATAAAAGGTTATAGAGGGCCTATTTTGTTTTCAATCTCTTTTTTGGTTATGGCGCCTTCTCTGATTAAAAAGGGAGTGGATGTGCTTATGTCTAAAATGCTTGATTCAGCTGTATTATGGGGTGTCAGGTCTTGGTAAATAAAATCGAAAGAGTTGATGATCTGTGGATTGATGTCTTTTAGTTCTTTTGGACAGGGTTCACCAGAAAGATTAGCGCTGGTTGATAAAAGGGGTTCATCTAATTGTGTTAGAAACGCTTGCAAAGGTGTCCAGTTGGGGTAACGTATTGCAATCGTATCCTTT
>CAZIOF010000114.1:0-4234 GCA_964540745.1 uncultured Candidatus Marinamargulisbacteria bacterium | reverse complement strand
ACGTCGTTCCAGCCTCATCCTTCCAAGATACCCGATACTGGTCCTGGTCATCCTGCGCATGAAAAGTTAATGTTTTAGGCGAATTATTTAAGTGATAGGGATTTAAAAAAGAGCATTCTTTAAATACACAAAGCGACATTCCCTGATGCCTTGAAAAGGCAAACAGAGAGGCTATAAAATAAGCCCCTGGTAATACCGGCTTTCCTAGAATCTGATGATCCGTTAAGGAAGGTTCTGCATGAATATCTTTTGAATAAATAAAGGGATCTTCTTGAATAAGTTGACCTAAAAATTCATATTGGTCTGGGACAAGGTCTAAAAATAGCTGTCCCAATGTATCACGAAATTTAAATCGAGAAAGTTCAGGAACAGAATACTCATCATAGGAAGATAACACCACATGGCCATAAGCTCCCCCAATGCCAAATGAGCTCACAGCCCCCAAACGAGGTGCTTGAGTAGGTTCCCAAGACATACTCTCTTTTGGAAAAATAAAATCGGCACCTTCATATCCTAATTGATCATTCAATGTCCTCAATCCTGGAACAGATAAAAGACGTCCTTTTTGCATAGATAAAATAACATTAAATAGTCCAACTAAGCCGGCCGAAGCCTCCGTATGGCCTAAACGTCCTTTAATACTAGAAATAGCACACCGTCGTGCTCTTCCCAAAAAAGCCTCTATTAAGGCCTGAATTTCAATACTATCGCCCAATAACGTAGACGACCCATGAGCCTCAATATAATCTAATTCCGATGGGTCAATAGCAGCCGACGCCCACACCTGCTTGAGAAGCCTTGCCTGTTCACTCTTTTTAGGCGCTGACAGTGATGCAGCTTTACCACCATGTGAAACCCCCGATCCCAAAATAAGACCATGAATGGGGTCGCCATCTTTAAGGGCTTGCTTATAAGGCTTTAAGACCATAGACAGCACGGCCTCGCTTCGAATGTAACCATCCGCAGCCGCATCAAAAGGGCGTGCTTGATGCTGTTTAGATAAAACAGACATCTCATCTAAACCTAAAAACATTAAAGGATTAAGAATAAGATTTACTGATCCCACAATCGCTTGTTGGCACTCTCCTGAACGCAATGACTGGCACGCAAGATGAAGCGCTGTCAACGACGACGAGCATGCCGTATCCACCGTTAAGCTAGGCCCCGTCAGATCTAAATAATGAGATAAACCATTCGATAAATAGAAAGGAAAGCTTGTTGTAAAAGGTGTCTCTGAATCAGAACTATGCGCCTGCTGAGATAGACTAAACTGCTGAAAATCCTGATTACAACTCGCCACAAAAACCCCTGTGTTAGATCCCCGTAGGCGTTCCTGAATCCCGGCTTGTTCACAAGACAAGTAAGATACCTCTAAAAGACGTCTAAATTGAGGATCTAACCCCTGAGCCAAAGAAATATCCATTTTCCAAAAAGAGGGATCAAACGACAAGATATCCGTCATAAATAACCCTTTTACTGATGTTAACCGCTCACGTTTTATAGAACTTAGATGAGAAAAGAGACAGCTCCTCTCATCTGGAAAGGAACATGGCTGAAAAGCCTCCTTTTCCAAAGACTCCCATAAGTTGAGATGATCCACGCCTCCGGGAAATTGGCCCGCTATTCCAATAATAGCAATAGAATCATGGGCGATTACATTGTTTTCATCTCTAACTGAATTGGCCTGAGAATCTGAATACACGTTCTGTTTAGAAGGTTTAAAGGCACTCCGACTACCCTGTAACTCTGGATATGTCTTTGTTAAATAATCCGCCATCTCATTCAAAGACGGGTACTCAAAAAACAAGGTTGGATACATAGGGATTTCCCAAGAGGTTTCTATGATATTAGAGAGACGAATTAAGGCCTCTGAACTAACCCCCTGCTCAAGCAACGGAACATCAGCCAAATAGTCCTGTTTAGCTACATGTTCAACCAAAAGCGCTTGTAGTGACGTCACAAGTCCTGGTGAAAATGGCCTAACACAATGAATATCATCCATCTCACAAACATTATGTTTATCAGCATCAAAGAAGGAGATGGTATACATGATACCATTATTAGAAACGGTTGACTCTGTTATAACTGCGTATGAAATGGAAACATCCACAGAAAACAACTGACATTTTTTTATAGAAACAGGCAAAAAATCAATAGGCAACTGACGTTTCACCTGATAACACAATAAGGCTAAAGCCAAATCAATAAATAATTGTTTAATATCAACAACTGGCGTTTCCCAATGACAGAAACAATCCTTATCATACCCCAAACAGAGTGAAAAAGAAGGGTCACTTCCTTGACCCAAAGCCGTTGTATGCAAGACCTCTTTCACCCTCACAGATGAAAGAACGTCTTTCTGTTTAATATCAAGAAAAGGCCGCTTCAATGCCAGATCATTAGAAAAGCTAGACTGAGCCAGAAGAACAGCCTGTGACGTTACCGAAAGATCCCCTTGTTCAGAAATCGTGTAAGTTACATCCACTCCATGATCATCAGGAATCCCTAATCGAGATACCCAACTAAAATGAGACAGCGTAAAAGGAAGACTCATCATCTCTAAAAACGATTGGGCAAACGCACCTAGCAAAAGAAGCCCTGGCACCACCTTTTGTCCATCAATAATATGTGATGAGATGGCCTGATCGGCCCCACTAAATGTAATCGTAAACGATTGTTCAAAAAGCTTCTTTTTAGTTTCAAGGCCAGGCCAAAACGATCTTCTAGAAAACGTCCTTGATATGGGCTTTTTTGCCGATACTAAAGACCCCTCATATAACCGAAGTAATAGATGTACATTCGTTCCTGAAAAACCAAATGAAGACACCCCTGCATACGGTTTAGAGGCAGGCCAAGATTGAGACGTCTCCACACGATAAAAAGGACTCTGATGAATCATCAAGGATTTATGTACAGAACCCTCTACTCTCATCGGTACAATCTCTCTATGGGACATACTTAAAACAACCTTAATAAGACTAGCGATTCCTGAACCCGCCAATAAATGGCCTATAGATGATTTAACCGACCCTAAACCACACGATTGAACAAGCTTTTCTTTACCGCTAAAAACTCGAGAGAGCGCTTGAAATTCAATCGCATCACCAAGTTGAGTCCCTGTTCCATGAGCTTCAATGTAGGCAACCTGTGAACATTCTACAGACCGATAAATCTCCCGAAGCAATGTCTCTTGAGAGGTAACATTAGGAGTCGTTAAACCCACCGTATAACCATCATGATTGACACCACCTGTTTGAATCACCGCATAAATCCTATCGCCATCCCGTTGCGCATCTGATAAACGTTTTAACGAAACTAAACCACCCCCCTCTCCTAACAAAATACCATTAGCCTGTTGAGAAAAAGCCGACAACGTGTTTGAAGGGCTCAATACCCCAGATTCCTGAAAACGCTGATAAAGCGTAGGCTCCACCATCAGAAAAATACCACCTGCTAAGGCCGCATCAATATCGCCCTGTCGAAGTTTTTCACAAGCCTCATGAACAGCAACGAGTGACGACGAACAAGAAGTATCAATCATCTGACTAGGTCCTTTAAAATCAAAAAAGTGAGAAATCCGGGCTGACATCATAGGTGCAATTCCATTCGCCAAGCCCTTACCAGAAGTCAAACCAGATAAGATATCTGAAAAATGTGTCATATAATAGCTTTCAGAAGCCCCAACAAAAACGCCTGTACGAGACCCTTTAATCTCTTCTGCGTCATAGCCGGAATGGTCCACTACCTCTTGAGCAAGCTCTAATAAAAGCCGTTGTTGAGGACACATCATAAGTGCCTCTTCAGATGAAAGACCAAAAAAAGCGGCATCAAAACCACTGATATCGTTCAAAAAACAGGTCCGTTTCTCAGAATAGTCAGAAGCCCCCAAAAATGCCCATCGGTCAGGATGGTAAGACGACGCTTCTTTTGCCTGAGATAACATGTCCCAGTAGGTTTGAATAGACGATGCCCCTGGAAAACGGCCTGACACCCCAATAATAGCAATCGCCTCATCTCCCGATTGAGACTTCGGATCACCCACCGTTATCGAATCAACTACAGGCGAAGACAAACGAAGTGTGGTCATCAACTCTTGAAGCGTTGACGATAAGAGCAATGCCCCTCGATCAACCTCAATACCCTTTACCTCCAACTCTTCAATCAACTGTATCCACAAAATTGAATCCATACCTAATTGCTCTAAAGACAGCTCATTATCCTACTGGTCTAAGGG
>CAZIOF010000113.1:0-6508 GCA_964540745.1 uncultured Candidatus Marinamargulisbacteria bacterium | reverse complement strand
ACACATTCCTAAACATCTCGTTGTCTTAGGGTTTATGTGGGGGATTGGGAATATAGCGACGGTTGTTGCCCACGCCTTCGTTATTTTACCTTTGATCAAATTAGTTGCATTTGGGGCACTTCTTTTTGCACCTTTATGGAGTATTGGCGAAGCCATATATCTGTATAAGGTAGCGGCAAAAATCCGGTCCAAACCATCTCATTAACACGCTTATGAAGAAACCCTTTATCCTAGTAACAGGGGCTTCAGGGTATGTGGGTGGTCGTCTTGTTCATCAACTCCATAAACAGGGGTATCGCATACGTTGTACAGCACGACGTGTCCCCTATATCCGGGACCGATTTCCAAAAGAGGTGGATATTGTCAAAGCAGATGCTATGCATCTTGAAGAGATGGAAAATGCCTTAGAAGGCATCGATATTGCTTTCTATCTTATTCACTCACTGGGTACTTCCGAAAAAGAATTTGAAGAGTTAGAGGAGTTATGTGCCTCAAACTTTGCACGCGCTGCAAAAAAACATGCCCTTAAACGGATTATCTATCTAGGTGGTATTATTGCCCCAAATAGACAAACGCCTTTATCCTCCCACATGAGAAGCCGTAAACAAGTGGGTGATATTCTAAGAGTGTCTGGCATACAAGTCATTGCATTTAGGGCTTCCATTATTATTGGGGCAGGTAGTATTTCATTTGAATTATGTCGCTCTCTTTGTGAGCGATTACCCCTTATGATTGTTCCAAAATGGGTCTCTATAGAAGCACAACCCATCGCTATTGATGACGTGCTTATGTATCTGCAAAAAAGCATTTCTGTTGGTGTTGAAGGCTCTAAAATTTATGATATTGGTTGTCGTGAAAAAAGTTCTTATCTTGGCTTAATGGAAGCCTATATTCGCTATCGAAAGTTACGCCGCTTTATAATTAAAATCCCTCTTTTATCGCTACGGACATCTAGTTTTTGGGTCGGGTTAATCACACCTATTTATTCACGTATTGGTCGAAAACTAATTGAAAGTTTAAAGAACCCTACCATCGTTGAACGACCAGACGATACCGGCATCTTTCAACTAACGCCCCTATCCCTAGAAAATGCCATCAAAAAAGCTATCTTAGACGAAGATGAAGCTATACGAAACACACATTGGACAGATGCGCTTTCCTCTACCTATCATCACAGTACAATACACGTCCCTAAGTTTGGAAACCGAATTATAGATACCTATACGATGAAAATAGCCGCCTCCCAAGAGGATATTTTTAATGTCATTCAACGTATTGGTGGCAAACAAGGCTGGTATTTTGCAAATTCACTCTGGCGACTCCGTGGCACATTAGATGTCTTATTCGGAGGTACTGGGCTCAAACGTCAACGAAAACATGATGTCTTACTAGAAGTAGGTGATATTGTGGATTGGTGGCGCGTTGAAAAAATAGCCGCCCCAAATTCTCTTCAATTACGTGCTGAAATGAAACTTCCTGGCCGCGCATGGTTACATTTCGAAATTGAACATCTAGGTGCCACTTGTCGAGTCTATCAAACAGCGCTCTTTGATCCTATTGGGATTGCAGGTCTTCTCTATTGGTATTTACTTTACCCTATCCACTGGATTGTCTTCCAAGGCATGCTCCGACATATCAAAAAAATCGCCCAAACACTCTAAGGGTCTTGACTAAGTTAACATGATCTATTTATTAATCCTTTCAGAAAATGCTTTAATCGTTTTAATACCTTCTTCAAAACGATCACTTGGCACCGACAACACAATTCGGTAGCCACCAAACCCACCCTCTGTAACTGGAATATCTGACCACCCTGGGCCATTAACCAATACCCCGGTTTCTTCTAAAATTATCCTTTCTAAGGATGATGGCGTTATCGTCACCTGTTTATCGCCTAACTGGACCTGTTTATTCAACCAACCATGTGGCGGAAAAACGGTGCAAAACAAACCGCCCTTCGCAGGTATAACCGTCCATCCAACAGGTTCCAATAGCCCAACCACCATATCATAATGTGATTTCAATAAGCCTGATTGACTCACAAGATGTTGCGTCATACTAGCACGATACTCTTTCTCAGCCTCAACTTCCAAACTCATCCTAAATATCTGCTGCTTCAATAACTGCATAGTGGCTATTATAGGGATCGTAACCTCACCTGTGACAGGAAGATGAGACATATAACTTAATGATTCCTGAAGCGCCCTCAATGACTGTCTAACCTCACGAGCCTGTGATTCAGTGGACTCTAATTGAGTCGAATACAACGATGCCATGGTATTTAATAGGTAGGGAGGCAAGGGCACCATAGACTTGGAAAGTGCCGTCATAAAGGGTCGTGAGGTACCCGCCACCCAAGCAAAACGTAACCCTCCCCCAGAAAACTGCTTTGAACTTCCACCTGTAATGACCATAGGACAATCCTTTAGCGGCGCCAAATACGCCTCTAAAGACGATGACTCAAACCCTAGTCCTGAAAAAATTGTATCAATAAAAAACCCTGCTCGATTGCCTTCCAAATTATGTTTTGTTATCACACTGGCAAACTGGCTTAGCTCTTCCGTTGAATAAGAGACGCCAGTAGGATTTACATAAGGGGCATTTAAATAAAATTGTGCATCAGGATAACCTTTTAAACAGGTCATGATATCTTCTACTGTATATTTAAAGTGCTGCTCCATAGCCGTTTCTATCACATGTTGTGAGACACCCAACACCTCATTCACGGCACGAAACTCGCCATAGGAACCCCGTGGAAATATGACAGGAATGCCCTCTTCTCTAAAGAGAGTGGCAACCCCTCTATAGACATCCGATACACCTTGGCCAAAGGCAATCTGTGCCTTAGGAATCTCTATGCCAAGCGTCTGAGAACAAAACTTGTTTATGATGGCCGCTAAATCCCTATCATTATCTGGTTTATCGCCTAACAACTGAGACACCAATAAGCCTTTTAACAACGATGGTGCTGGGCATTCATTTTCACCATAATCTAAGCGTATCAATCGTACGACATGTGATAAATCAGGCCGGTTACTCTCTAAGGCGGGATGTTTACAAATCCCCACCAAGGAGTCCTCTGTTGTTCTTGGTAAAGCGCCTCCTTCTACCAAAGAAGACCGTTCCTTAAGCTCATGAAAGAGTAATCTCTGATCTGTCCAGCGAGGACGGCTATAAGTAAGCTCTACCATGGTCACTAGATTTGTTAACGTGGATGCATTTTGAGAAAAAAGAAAGACTTGGGAAAGGCCTCTTACATACTGAGACTTGTATTCAGCTATAACATGAACATGGTTTGGCAAATGCTCAAAAAGGATCGATGAGCCGTCTTCATGGTGGATAAGTGCTGAGACATCTATGATGAGTGTCTTATTTAAAGCCTCAGATCGGGCAACAATATCCGCTAAAAGGGGTCTATCAGGATAAGAGGTAAGCTTAACTAAAATCGTTGAACTGTCAGAAGCCTCTAGAGATGACGTTAGGTTAGAACAAAGTGACTCCTGCCCTACCTTTTTTCCGCCGTCTAATAATTGAAAATGCGCCAGACAATCACGCTTACTCGGATAGACCATCACGCACTCTGCTGATAGTTTTGGAATAAGGCCTTTCGAAGAGAGTAACCCCGCTATGCACTTCCTCAAACAAACCAAACCTGGTGTGTCATCATAAGGAAAAGGCCCTATAGACGCCAAATCATCACAAAAAGAAGCTATCATCTTAAATGATCCTGGCTCCATTAGTGAAGGAATACTCAAACGAACCCCCGTTGTATTTAAATAAGTCGAAATCTGGGCCATCGATTGAGGGTTCATAGACTCAGCAAGGATGGCATAGACCTTATGAAAGACGGGTTGTTTTTCTCTCTGATAGAGAAGTGCTTCAGAAGCTGTTAAGGAAATAGCTCCTTCAGCATCACCATAAAACTCGCACTCACATCCAAAGGTCTTTTCTAATATCACTAAGGAATCGATATGCGTATCTTCGGCTTGCTCTATTACCGATTCAGATACCTTACTTATAAAACGGTATCCCTTATTTAGTAATAGTTGTTGAATTCTATCAAAACCGAGTCGGCCCCCAAAATTCAATACTATACGTCCCTTACCAGGTTTTAGATGTGCATGAATCACTTCTAATGCTTGAGCATTTAGACCTAGTCCCAATTCATTTTCAACAACATAGCGTGGTCCTGGTAAGCTCCCACAATAATTGCTTAACGAATTTAAATAGTCCTTATCTGATACATCTAATTCATCATCACTAACACTATATCGCTCATCTGTGTTTAATACTTGAGGGATACACCCAATCACCATATCTAACTCTTTTGGAAGCTGGCTAAGCAGATTTGATGTGACAAATGTCAGTTTGTCACATAATCGCTCTGACCCTACCATCACATAAGACCCATCTTCATTGAGGCTATGGTATAAGCCATTTAATTGGGCTACCGTAACCGCCTCAGGATTAATATCACCGGCCGTAATATGATGGGGGTCGCCTTTTATCGCAACTAAAATGGAAATCCAACCAATGCCACATCCTATTTCAGCTAACTCTTTTCCTTTAACATCCTCTATCTGAGTAAAAACGCCTTTCAAAAAAGTGTCAGACCACGCCTCTGGCGTAAAGGTGCTTTGAAGATCAAAAAAAGAATACCCTCCACGATGAATAATCGAAAGTCCAAATGTAGTTACCTCTTTATCTAACTCATCATTCTCACGTGCTATTACCTGAGTCATTTGTTGTTTAGTAACTGCTCGAACAGACTGGGTGCTAGACGACAACCCCTCAATCCATTGATGACATCTATCAATAACTGATTTATCTTTAAACTCTAAGAACTCAATACTTATACCAACACTAACGCTCTCCATGCAGGATATAGATATACGTTTAAACATAATGAGCACGCCTCATCACTTCCTCTTTAATTATTTATATATAGCGTGGAACCTAATAACTATCCAATGTCGTCAGCTTTTCACTGATTTATATTCGTCTATCAAAAAGACCTCAGATATATTGGAAAATCAAATAGAGAAGATCTGATGCTATTTACTTTATATGGTGACGTTACAGAGTTTATAAGCTCTATAACCGTTCTTAACTCACTATAACCATACTCATCGCAGGGATATAAGCCCTTTAATGTAAAAAGGTAGCCTCTTCAGGCTACCTTTATTATATTATTATCGACTACTTTAACTATCTACTCGACAGGAACGTTTAACTTATCCCAGTCTACTTTGCTACAGAACTTCGTTAATTTTCGACCATCCGTCTCAGCTCTTAGCGCATAGCGTACTTGTGTATTTCCATCTTTGAGTTGTCGCTCATACCTTGTCTTCTTAATTCCGTTTGTCACTTTAACTTTCTTACGTGTCTTAACGTCATAAAATTCGATTTCTTGATTTTGAGCCATCATTGACCTCCCTTTTATTATATAAACTTAACATTTGGAATACTTTTACTTAAGTACTATTGCCGTATCTAAAACGCTAAAAGAGCCTCCTTTCTAGCAGCATGACATTAGATAAAATTTCTTGGGTTTATATAAGCGCATGCCTTGTAGTAAAAATAATCTAAAATTACTGGGATTAACTATAAAGATACTACCTAAGATGAAGGTAATTGTCAAAGGGATATCCATTCTCTTTTACCCCCTTTTCAATCCTTATCCATCTTGTTTATTAACCCCAAAACATAAGGATAGACATAAGAGCAGACTACGTATTAGAAATAGTTTGTTGAACAAGACTCGCATCCATAAGAACCAGCGCAATCATGGCTTCCACAACAGGAACAACTCGAGGACATATACACGGATCATGCCGGCCTTTCACCTCTAACAGTTGCTCTTTTTGATGAATATCCACGGTCTCCTGTTTAATAGAGATGGACGACGGCGGTTTGACCGCAACACGCAATTCGATGGGGTTTCCTGACGAAATCCCTCCTAAAATACCGCCCGCGTGATTAGTTTTGGTTGTAATCTGATCAGAATCAGATATAAATGCGTCATTACATGCAGACCCCTTCATTCCTGACACACTAAAACCTGCCCCAAACTCAACCCCCTTAATAGTTCCTATGGACATTAAAGCATAGGACAATAGAGCATCTAATTTATCAAAAACGGGATCCCCTAACCCAACAGGACAACCTTCTATAACAGCCTCTACAATACCACCTAGAGAATCGCCTTCTGAACGTGCCCTCTCAATAGCCTCAATCATGGCTTTTGCCGCTATAGGGTCCGGACTCCTTACTATATTCTGCTCGATACAGTTATAGTCAACGGTCTCTGAACGGATACCTGCAATCTCCTTCGTATAGGCGTGAATGGTAATGCCCTGTTCAGAAAGCCATTTTTTTGCAATGGCTCCCGCTGCAACACGACAGGCCGTTTCTCGGCCTGACGATCGGCCTCCTCCTCGGTAATCACGTATGCCATACTTCATCTGAAAGGCATAGTCTGCATGACCTGGCCTAAACACATCTTTTA
>CAZIOF010000112.1:0-13763 GCA_964540745.1 uncultured Candidatus Marinamargulisbacteria bacterium | reverse complement strand
TGATGCGAATGACTCGTAATAATCTGATTAGCAAAGTCATCATCATGACACCAAACAAGGACCTCATGACCATTTCGAGCAAAAAGCTCCGAAACAGTAATCGCCCAAGCACCGCACCCAATCAAACCAATAGTCGCCATTTAAATTTTATTTTCCTTCCCCGATATTAATCGTTCTATATTACCCTTGTGCCGGTATAAAATAAAACCACAAATACCCCCTATACACGTCACATATTCGATAGGGTAACCAAACAAATGAATAAATAAAGGCGTCAAAACAGAAGACACTATAGACGCAACAGAAACGTATCGAGTAATGCCTATAACTGCACCAGCCAATACAATAATAATAAGACAAATATCTGGACAAATCGCTGCTAAAACCCCCAAACCAGTAGCAGCCCCCTTACCACCTTTAAACCCAGCAAAAATTGTTAAGGAGTGACCAACAATCGCAATAGATCCGATAAGAATATGAAATAACGGGCTTTCAAATACTTGTAAGGCAAAATAAACCGGCAGGAATCCTTTTAGGGCATCTAGGAAAAAAACTAAAAAAGCCAATTTAAAGCCCAACGCACGATACACATTTGTTGCACCTATGTTCCCGGAGCCCACCGAACGCAAATCAACCCCTTTAAGCGTACAAACAAGTAGACTAAATGGAATTGCTCCTAAAAAATAGGCCCCTAGAGCCAAACTACCTAGCGAGTAATTCACGAACACCCTGACCTTTCAAATCATCAAATACAACATCCGCCATATAAGAACTTCTCACCAAAGGGCCAGCAAACACATAGGGGATACCTGCTTCCTGAGCATAAGCTTTCAACATCTCAAATTCATCAGGATGATAAAACCGATCCACTTCCAAGCTCTGCTTATCTGGTTTTAGATACTGCCCCAGTGTTAAGACATCCACTGAACGTGACTGAATATCCTTAAATACAGCTTTTAACTCATCCATTGTTTCACCCAAACCCACCATGACCCCTGTCTTTGTAATCATCGTGGGAGACAACTCCTTAACCGCCTCAAGCAAGTTGAGTGATCGGTTATATAACGACCCTCTTCGAACCGTCGTATATAGCTCCGGAACTGTTTCAAGATTATGATTTAGTACCTCAGGTTGGCTATCAATCACTGTTTTAAGATGAGCTACGTTCCCTTGAAAATCAGGGATCAACACCTCCACCCTAACATGGGGATACGTCTCATGAATAAGAGAAACCATCCGCGCATAATGAGAGGCCCCGCCATCAGAAAGATCATCTCGATTAGGCGATGTCAAAACCACGTATTGTAAATCTAATGTCTTAATAGCACTAATGACATTAGTAAAATCGCTCTCTTGAGGAGGCAAGGGCTGACCGTGAGCGACACTACAAAACCCACAATTTCGAGTACAAGTGGTCCCCAAAATCATAAATGTTAATACCCCTTTAGCAAAACATTCAGAACGATTCGGACATTTTGCTTCTTCACAAATACTATTGGGGATAGAAGACCTGAGTTTAGTCCCCAACTGTGTCGTCGCACGCTTTTTACTCCCACCTTTTCGTAACCATTCTGGTAACCGCCGCACCATCTAGGACTCCTAACGCCCGTTAGCTAAAACAATAACGATCACTTTATACACGCAATATCAATAACTATTTAAGTGTATTCTAAGGAATCATCTAAACCTAATTGAAATAAGCTTCCGAAACCAATAACTAATGACTATAAAACGTACATAAAAGAAAAATAAGACACGCCACTATAACTAACCACAATTTTGACTTATTAATCAATGATAGCCCTATTCTACTAAGCTTTTAGCCTGTTTTCAAACACCCACCCATATCATCACATTCCTAAAACACACTAAACAAGATCTCGACCAACATAAAATACATACAACGGTTGCACTTTATGCAAATAAAAATAAAACAAAAAACGTCATACACCACCACCAATCGTATTTTTAACATTGGCACGATTAGTGCAAATAGTGCAAAAAAAATATAAGCCCTAGCGGATTCGTAAGTTCCTGTAGGTGAGGCAGACCGACTAATAGCATTTCTTAAACCGACTAATAGCATTTCTTAATTAATTCGCCAACGACAATTTAAGAAATAAAAAAGGGACCCTGAAAGAAGGGGCCGTTGAGATATCGACCAGAACCACCATAAAAAAGGGGGGGCCCTAAGTAAGGAAACCGTCTGGAGCACCTTAAGCCTTGCACCTCGATACAACAATTATACTATTAATAAAGGATATAATACCGTAATGACAGCTATACACACATTCATTAACGAAACATTTATTAATTCCAAGTTTCACACCGTTGGAAACAAATCTGTATTATCAGAATCACATGTCGCTGACTTATTAGATGTCCCCATTAAAAAATTAAGACACACCCTCGATCAAGAGAAACTACTTCCTACCAAATACATTATTAAATACTACACTGACAATATCATGGATTACACATACGGATTCACCCTTCAAGGCATCAACATCGCATCAAAACTCATGAAAGAAACTGAATCACTTCAACCAGGACACCTTAGCCACATCCTGTGGTTGAACTAGTTGCTTAACGCTTGTTGAATGTAACTAATCTGCACAATTTTCTCCCAACTCGACTAATACTGATAGTCAACGTTGAGTGTGAAACTTCACATCCTCGACATTTTTATACCGTGGGAAACACCACCCCCGCACCATTTTACAATAGTAACGCTCGTCGTTAATGCGCCCCAATCTGTCCTCACTTGGACAACCAAGCTCCGAAATATGGATTTCCCAAGCCTCGATAGTCACTATTTTAATGCCCCGGCCCAATGGGCGGTTTCCATTTTAATCCGCTCCGAGAAAGAAACACCGAAGCGCTTGAGCGTAGGACATGGCCTCGAGTGACAAGATTGGGCCTCATGACGCTATTTTACGATGGCTCCCGTCACAATAAGGGGCTGCTTTACTATGTCGGCACAGACAAAGAGAGACTGTCGTAGGCTCTGACACCTTAAATCGCTTAGGCTCAAAAGAAGTCCCTTTATGGGATCCATCGCAAAAAGGCTGATCTGACGTACGTCCACATCGGCAGTAATAATAAACCCCAGGATCTAAATTCATTGACTGAGATTGTCTTTTATAAACAACAGGTTCTTCCACTAATAAGCTCCTTTTTAATCGTTTCGTAATATGAGTGAGTTGATCATATCCGTATTATGACAGAATGCCAATAGCACCTAGAACGATCACCTACAGGAGGTAGGCTTGAATTCAAAAGTTCGATAATAAGGACACCCTCTAGGTCATACCTGACGTATTAAAAAATAGCATCAGGTGGAGATGATACTAAAATAACGCTATACTATGGCACGGCCAATCACGGCAAACATAAAGAAGGACTAAATATGAGCACAAAGTCTTTTTGGCAAACAATAAAAAAACCCATTATTGGAGTCGCCCCCATGGATGGCTATACAGATAGCCCCTTCAGACGGGTCTGTAAGCGTGTCAATCCTGATATTATTACCTTTACAGAATTCACCTCTGCAGACGGACTCCATTACAAAGCCGAAAAGCTTAAACATAAATTATCATTCCATCCCGACGAACAGCCTGTTATTGCACAAATCTTTGGGAAGAGCACAGATACCTTCATTACAGCAGCAAAACTATGTGAGGACATGGGCTTCAGCGGCATTGACCTAAATATGGGCTGCCCGTCTAAACGTGTCGTCCGATCCGAACATGGTGTAGCATTGCGACGAAACAAAGATCTCGCGTTCAAACTCGTTGAATCCGTTGCTCAAAACACCTCACTGCCTGTCTCCGTTAAGACAAGACTTGGCTGGAGTAACGCTGAGGACCTGATTGAATTTGGCCAGGGCGTCCAAAACGCTGGCGCAAACATGATCTGCATCCATGCACGAACCTATCAAGAACCCTATAAAGTAGCCCCTCAATATGCCCCCGTCTATGAACTGAAAGAATCCGTCACGATCCCCGTACTCGGAAATGGCGGAATCTGCTCCCTAGAAGACGGCATGAACCGCCTCCACAACCTTGACGGGTTTCTTATTGGACAGGCTACGTTTGGGAACCCTTGGATCTTTACTAAAACACCACCCAAAACATTTGGAGAGAAAATCCCTCTTATCTTAAATCATTCGAGATGGCTCATTGACTATAAGGGAAATGAGGTGGGTTGCCGTGAAATTCGAAAACATCTACTCTCCTACATCAAGAATTTTAGACAGGCCAAATTATTCCGCTCAAAAATAGTTCACGTCAACTGCTTAGACGATATCGAAGAATCCCTAAATCACATTAACCACTTTCTCGAAAACCAAGATAACGCTGAGTCTTTAGCCACTTAATATGGATACGCTGAAAGACTTCATTAATAACCACCTCCTAAACGCAAAACGATTAGTTATTTTCACAGGCGCAGGCATCAGCACCGATTCTGGCATCCCTGATTTCAGAAGCCCTAACGGGTTTTGGCAACGATATAAACCTGTCTATTTCCAGGACTTTCTTACCGAGCATGACGCGAGGGTCCGGTACTGGACCATGAAAAAAGAGCTTTATACCACCTATAGCGAGGTCCGTCCCAACCAGAACCACCATATCATTACCCAACTAAACAAAACATATCCTATTCAGGGACTAATCACACAAAACATTGATGGTTTTCATCAACAATCAGGTCTAGACCCAGATAAACTAATTGAACTCCACGGAACAGATCGACAAGTAGCCTGCCTCCAATGCGACTACCATAAACCAGCTAAAGAGATATTCGAAACCTTGGACAACCCTATTACCCCACCTAAATGCCCCAACTGTTCAGGATGGCTAAAACCTGCCACTATTTCGTTTGGACAATCACTTAATCCAAACCACTTAGACAACGCACAAGAATGGGCTATCAATGCGGACCTTTTTTTAGTGATAGGGTCATCACTGGTTGTACACCCAGCAGCGGCGTTACCCCTCTTAGCCCGTGATAATGGCGCTTACCTAGCGATTATCAATCGTGACCCCACCCCTTTGGATAATGACGCCCATTATGTACTCAATAATGACATTCAATGCTTCACAGAAGAACTCGCCAGTAACCTTAATAGCTAAGTGAACGCTATCCCGACAACACATCGTCACAATTTTTTCTCGATCGACATGTTAAGTGTAGCGTCATTAGGCCCTAAAGCAGGGTATCTAAGGCCATGTGTGACTCTTTCAGAAGGACCTATTTTACATATTGATATGAGTTCAACTCTTGTATTAAAATAGAGGTTCATATCTTACTAATAATAGAGGGACTCACAATGGGATTAATGTCAGGAAAAAAAGGAATTATATACGGGGTCAGTAATAAACGCGGCATCGCAAGTGCTATCACAGAAAAACTATTAAGTGAAGGCGCTGA
The DNA here is from genome assembly GCA_964540745.1 of uncultured Candidatus Marinamargulisbacteria bacterium. Lineage (GTDB taxonomy): Bacteria > Margulisbacteria > Marinamargulisbacteria > JABIPA01 > JABIPA01 > CAZIOF01. The sequence continues at coordinate 8,330 of CAZIOF010000112.1, read as the reverse complement.
GCTCATATTAACCTATGCAAATGACATCATGAAACCTAGAGTTGAAAAAATCGCACAAGAACTCAATATCAAAACAGTACTTCCTTGTGATGTCACCAATGAAGAAGAAATTAAAAGTGTATATAACCACTGCAAAGAGTCCTTTGGAACATTAGACTTTGTGGTTCATGCCGTTGCCTTTGCGAATAAAGAAGACCTCACCGGCAACTTCTCAAATACCACAAAAGAAGGGTGGAATTTAGCCCTCGGGGTAAGCGCCTATTCACTCATCCCCATTACTCGTTATGCCGCGCCCTTAATGAACAATGGGGGATCGATCGTTACGCTCTCCTATCTGGGTGGCGAACGCTCGGTTCCTAACTACAATGTTATGGGCGTTGCCAAAGCCGCATTAGAAGCATCCGTTCGTTATCTTGCCGCCGAATTAGGCGAAAATGATATCAGAGTAAATGCTATTTCAGCAGGCCCCATCAAAACCCTTGCAGCAAAAGGGATCAGTGGGTTTGATATTCTTCTCAAAATCAATGAAGCACGATCACCTTTGAAACGAAACATTACACTTGAAGAGGTAGGAAACGCAGGCCTTTATTTTTGCTCTGACCTATCTTCTGGCGTCACTGGCGAACTACACCATGTAGATTGTGGCTACCATTCCATTGCGACCACAAAAGAAGACGCTAAAATTGTAGGAATTACCCCCTAAACATCTACATGCGTATCGCCCATGTCTTTAACTCCAGCTTAAAAAAGGGCTTCCTTTTTTTATTCTGCTTGGTTGTAGCTGGTCTCTGCCTCAAAATCATATATATAGTCTAACCTTTCTAATGGCTACCTAACTATTTCCAGTCAGACGCCAATTGGGCAACTAAAATGAATTTTACGAAAGACTATGAAAACCCGTTTATCTACGAACAACTAGGCGCTTTTTTATGTTATTCAAGAAACAGTGAATCAAGAAGGCTTCCCTATATAGAGACCCTAAGTTACCATTCCATTGGAAGTCCTTTAAAGACCTCTCCGTCGCAACAGACTTTTCTTGGAACGACCCGCTTACTCCAGCCCTTAAATTAACTCAAGCGATACAACTCCCTGAAGATACCCAAAAAGAACACATTAGGAACCGATACCGCATCAACCTAACAGACAGCACCCATGGCCAATGGACCGACTTCAAGCCATTACTACCCTAACCATCCGTATCAAAATCACACCATAGCCCTATCGCGAGATATCCAATCTGAACAATTTTCGCCCAACTTACATTGATCCGCTATGCTACGCTGAGCGAGAAATTGCACATCCTGGACATTTGACAATCGCTTTGTTTTGAGACAGTCATCATATCGCAATAGCCCCACTATCTTAGTAAGGCTCCCGCCAGAACTTCAATATATCTATAAGGATAGATAATTATAATAAATTTAATGGGATTTATTATACACACTGTCGATAATAAGTTAGTTAAAGAACCTCTTAACTAAAACTATCTTATGATTAACACAAAGGAAAAACCATGAAAAAACATCTTGCATCTCTAAGTAGTGGATCGCCTTTGGCGCCCCAATTACATCAAACCGAAACAAACCATCAAGCCATGCGCCCCATAACAATCCATACGGGCCATAGCACACTCGTCATAGCTGCAGGCATAGCAGGCCGTGCCACAGGTAGCCCTTACGATAAAAATGAAGACACCGTCTTCTACCAAAAGGGAATAACCACCTTATGTGATGCCATGGGAGGGGGTGCCCCACTAAACGAAACGATTATAACGATGCTTAAAGCAGGACTATCATTAGAAGAGATCGCTAGGCATCCAGATATAACAGGCCATTATTGTGGGAGTCACACCTGCCTCAACCAGATTCATGTAACCCCATTAAGTGACATCCCAAAAGTAACCACTCCCCCTGAACAATTAGAACACTATAATCCAGATATGAGACTAGATGAGACCTTACAAACACGCATTTACAACCATGTTAGGTCCCAATTAAATGAACAAGCTGTACCACGTTTCCCATTATTATTTAACCCTAGTTTAAGTCAAAAGCTCATAACAGAACTAAAGCCTAAACATTTTAAAACACTGGCCGATGTCATAAACTTTTTAGATATTTGCACGCACCATCACAACCTCAATAATCAAGTAGCTGAATGTATAGGGGCAACCAGCCCTAGCCCTATGATCCATACTACACAGCTAATCGCCCAGGCAGGCGAAACCCTCATCACATCCAGTGACGGCATCTTTGATAACCTCACCCCTGAACAAATCAGTACCATCTACCAAGCCTGTAGAACACCTGAGGAATTTGTCCAAACAATAGACCGACTAGTGCAGAATTGGGGCGAACATCAAGACGCCTATTTTGCAGACATAAATCCCATAGATCCAGCTATTAATCTAGACACCATGACCATAGACTACCCCTTAGACACTTACCCTCGAACAGTGATTCTACCCAATGAGAAACCACTAACATTTGTTAAACCACCCAAAAGAGATAACCTGAGCCTTGCTGTTGAACGTTTCACACAGGAGAGCCAAATCACCATAAACCATGTCGGGGATTGTGCATCCATACTTATAGGTCATGATGGACGCGTCAAATATATTACCAAACAGGACAGTATGGCCATGAGATTTAGGGACGAGCAACAAGAGACATTGTTGAAATTAATAAAAGGTCACGTAGATGGAGCCGCAAGCAAGACACATGAAACCGCTAATGGGTCAGCCGCTGGAGGACACGACACCACTCCCAAAAGACCGCGATTGTAAACAAGCGCTAGAAAAAAAAGGGGGGGCTAATACTAAAGTAAGATATCCCTCAACTCCAAAAATAGCCCACGCCGTAAAAGGGATCAGTGGGTTTAATATTCTTCTCAAAATCAATGACGCATGATCACCTTTGAAACGAAACATTATGCTTGAAGAAGTAGGAAATGCAGGCCTTTATTTTTTCTCGGAACTGCCTTCTAGCGTCACTGGCGAACGACATCATCTGGATTGCGGCTACCATTCCGTTGCGACCACAAAAGAAGAGGATAAAATTGTAGGCATTACCCCTAAACATTATCTAAGTGCATATAACCCACAGCGAATGGACCGATTTCAACCCCTTAATACCCTAAGCCAACCATGAATAAATCACCCTATCTCCAGTCACCTACCCCTCACAAGGGCCTTCCTCTAAAACCTATTATATAAATTTTGTTGAAATCTACTATTCTAAATATCGATAACTATGCGACTAAGACTTGTCTTAACTTAACTATCTTATAATTAATACAGAGGGAAGACACATGAAAAAACATCTCGCATCACTCAGTAAGGGCCAAGCCTTACAGGTAAACACACGTCAAACAAAAAATACGAAGAACATGAGCCCTATAAACATTCAGACGACCCATAGCAGACTCACCATAGCTGCAGGCATAGCAGGCCGTGCCACAGGTGGACCAGGAGATATAAATGAAGACACCGTATTCCACAAAGACGGAGTAACCACCTTATTTGATGCCATGGGGGGGGGTGCCCCACTAAACGAAACGATTATAACAGGGCTTAAAATAGGATTATCATTAGACGATGTCGTTAATCATTCACGTGTAACAAATACGACATGTAGAAGTCATACTTGCCTCAACCAAATCCACGTAAAACCATTAAGTTCTGAACCCAACACAACTCCTTTACCTAGACAATTAACAGAATTACCTGGAGATGAAGGACTAGATGAGGGTCTAAAAAAAGCCATTTATAACCGCTTTAGAACATGCTTAGACACAACCATGATGATAGAATCTGAACCTCCTATATCTCATCCATTATTCTTTACCCGTAGTTTAAATGCCGATCTTAAAAAAAACCTAAAAGCTCGTCATTTTGACACATTAGATAAAGTTAGAAAACTACTAGATATATTTACCCACCACCACAATGAAAAGAACAAAGTTCACATTTGTGTAGGCTTCCGGGTTAACCCTCAAATCCATACCACACAGCTAATCGCCCAGGCAGGCGAAACCCTCATCACATCCAGTGATGGCATTCTTGATAACCTCACACCTGAACAAATCAGTACCATCTACCAAGCGTGTGGAACACCTGACGAATTTGTCCAAACAATAGACCGACTAGTGCAGAATTGGGGCGAACATCAAGACGCCTATTTTGCAGACATAAATCCCCTAGATCCAACTATTAATCTAGACACCATGACCATAGACTACCCCTTAGACACTTACCCTCAAACAGTGATTCTACCCAATGAGAAACCACTAACATTTGTTAAACCACCCAAACAAGATAACCTGAGCCTTGCTGTTGAACAGTTCACACAGGACAGCCAAATCACGATACAGCATGCGGGTGATTGTGCATCCATACTTATAGGTCTTAATGGAAGCGTCAAATATGTTACCAAACAGGACAGTGTGGACATGAGATTTAGGGCCGAGGAACAAGCGGAATTTTTGAGTTTAATAGAAGCTCATAAGCTGCCTGGGTGTTCTAATGACGACCTAGAGATGCCTGGATTTTCTGATACATCCCTCGATATGTTACCACCTATGATCGAGGGTGGGACTGACAAAAAACATACCTCTGATCAAGACACAACTGAAGGGGGTCACGCTAAAAAAGCAAAACGCTAAACACATTCAGAACTAGAAAAAAGGGGGGATAATACGATAATAACATAGCCCTCAACTCTAAAAACCGTCTAGCCAAAACAAACGCTAATCGGTTAAAATAAAGACTTTCCACCCAAATAAGGTTCCACGGGAAGCTACTCCACCAAAAGTAGCATAGGGTGACCTATGTCTAGCAAAAAACCGCTAGAAAAGTGCGCATAACTTAGATAGACTATGTCACCTAATGTTCAAACGAATCGCCAGTTCACAATACACCCCGTTTCTATTATCGACAGATCTACGAAATGCCAGGCAAAACCTTCACGCTATGGCAACCAAAATAAGTATCGATAGGTTAGAAAAAGAACACCAAAACCAGGCAGAACATAACCATATCAAAGCGATACTCTTAAAAGGCGCTTTCCTACTTGGATGCATAGCAGTTATCATCGCTAGCCCCCCAAAGTCACGGCTTCAGCATACAGCGCTATGTGTCATACTAGGCCTCTTCACATACGCTGAAATCGATAAACAACTCAATGTTAGTATTGAACACTTCATTCCCTATCCCCCTAAGTTCACAGAGAATACGATCACCAACATGAACACTTTGCGAACCTATATCAAGACCATCATACAAACACCCTACTATCGTGCTTTAAAAATCGCTAATGGCCTTGAAATACAGCAGCTCAAAGACCAACATGACGCGTTTGAAACATCCTTTAGCGTAGCTGAAAAACAAGTCTCCAAAGCCAACTTTCAACAGGTTTTAGACTCGTTTGACGCACTACACACGCAATTAAATACTGTATTATCTCGCCACTCCAGTCACTACAGGTACCCTATAGACACCCCCCATGCCTGGGAAAACAATAACCATGCACTATCCCAGATTCAAGAATTGATTAAAGACAGTACACGCTATTACTCCCCATCCAATCATAGAGATACAACTCAGATTCCAAGAGTCTCTCTCAGTCAATGTTCTATCTATTTCCCCAAAACACTTACCAAGCTCATTCAAAATATCTATAATAGCTGGACGGCAAACAGCTTCATTGATGAACGCACAACAACACAGGTAAATGATAAGTCATCAACCACACCTATTCCTGGTGCAATACGATGTGCCCATCTCAATGACAATGGCGCTTTACCCGATATCTCAAACCTCCCCACCCCACCGAACGGGAAGCCCTTGGAACAACATCTCCTATCACACTCGAAACTCAGTCATAATATGGCCCATAAAAAACATCACAAGACCTCTTCAGAACCACAAGGGTATGCCGAATACACAGGAGTTGGCATTTCTAATGATGCCCATCATGTAAGACTTGTATTTGACTATAAACAAGGGATTATATACTTAAGTGTCACTCATTACTGCCACTGGCTACCTGGAACACCTCCAACCGTCCCACATCCTCCGACCATAGGCACACAAAACCCCTTTATTGCCATTGATATGACCTAATATCCACAAACCATGTATAATTGGCCATAAAAATGGGTATACTAAGACCATCATGACAAAAAATCCTCATACCAAAAATAATTATCTATACCTTGAGGGCCCTGTTTCAAGACACCGTTCTATTCGGATCAAACTATCCAACCTGTCCTGGGACTGGGGGGTTGCCAATTTCTTTATCCAACAAGTTCCTTTTTCATTCACCACCGGAAAACTCTTAGCCAGCGCCATTGCTAAGATCATGCAAATCTACACAAGACACACCGATAACCCCCTCACTAAAGCCGCTGAACTTGGCGCAGGGACCGGGTTATTATCCAAACATATCCTAGATTATCTCTATAATCATGACACAACACTTTTCGACCAACTCACTATCCATATTTCTGACTATTCCAAACAGGTCGTCCAAGATATCCAAGAATCAAGACTCTTTGAACAACTCACTGAACATATCCATCTAGAACCTATGAATGCCCTTTCTCCAAAATTCGATAAACCCGCTAATCCCCAAGTGATCGTTGCCTCCTATCTCTTAGACTCTCTCCCTCACCATCATCTAATATTCAAACAGGGAAAACTCTACGAAACACAACTCACAAGCCATATTCCTAACGATGCTACATTGATAGATAGCACCTGCTATCCACCCCAAATACTCAATGCACCCAAAATCAAAGACTTATTCACTAAAAAATTAAGTAAACAACATCGTATCCTGAGTCAAAAACTCATTGATCTGTTAGTAGAAACCTCTTCAGAAATACCCATAGAAGACACCTCCCTAACTAAAAAGGAGATTAAAATACTCTACGACTTCTGTGATACATTGCCCAAGAATAAAACCATAAGCTTCAATTATGGCCCTTTCTACCAAAAATGGTTAACAACACTCTACAAAACACTCCCAGAACAAGGCATGATCATCATCACCGATTTTGGGCAAACACAACCTGTTGGTTACGAACAAAAAGAATTAATGTCCGTCTTTAATGTCACCTGTTTCTACAGCATCTATTTCCCTCTTCTTATCCATTTCGCAACAAAAAGTGGTTTCCAGTGTTGTGCTTCTCAGAATCATGACGGCCACAGCCAGATCCTCATCCTCCACAAGGGGTTTAAGAAGCCCCTCATTGAAAAAGCCCTTCTTCCTATTACAGAAACCACTAATTACAATCAAATCAATAACGTCCTAGAAAACATACATGCCTACCCAAACAATAAACAATTGCCCACTAAAATTGCCCAGGATTTCTTTACCCTATCACCCGAAGAACGAAGCGATCATTTTCTTCTTAGCCAACTTGCGTTAATCATGGGAAAACACAACTACCTCAATGAAGCCAAAGCCTATGCCCAACAAAGTCTACTCTTCTGTCCCAACCTGGCCATAGGAACCTATTCACTGCTTGGGTACCTGGAAAAACAAGATAAAAATCTTGAAAAAGCAGGCTATTATTTCAAGAAATGCCTCGATTGTTGTAGCGAGTACCCAGACGCACTCATTAACTTAAGCTTTATTGCTGCACGAGAAGAAAACTATACCGATTTTGTGACCCTTATGACCCGTTACCTCCCTTACGCAAAAAACGATATCTGGGAACATCTCATTTCCCTTTCGCTTGTGCTATTACAACTCAAAAAAACTAAAAAAGCCACGCCTCTCATCCACTATTTAGCCCATGCACAGACAAACTATCCCTCGCTTATCCCTGAAAAATCTGGCCAAAAAATAAAAGCCCTCCAATCGTTTCTGAAACAGACATAACACATTAGAAACAGGGTTCAAGAAGACCTTACTTTAAAAGTTTGTTATCATAACACCATAATAAATATGACCTTTGGCGTAATTCTATCCTCCATACCTGATAAAAAAAGAACAATTCCTCTATGACCTAACCCGATCACGACTTTCACTAACACCTGCTGGAAATTCACGTTGGATCTACCGACACTACAAATCCATGCTGACTCAAACCCCTATCATCTCAACAAATATCCGACATACTGAACTATTGATCCCCATTCCAGAAGAGACATGCGTCATTGTAAAAGAGAAACAACCCATACGCCCTGTAATTGAAGCCCTTTTGGAGAATACGGACAAACAAAAACACCGTGCAACGCGTGCCTCTACCCACATAACCCAATAAATCCATCCTAAAACTGGCATTTATTCACTAAAAAAACACTCACTCATGAACGATTCTTA
>CAZIOF010000111.1:0-21624 GCA_964540745.1 uncultured Candidatus Marinamargulisbacteria bacterium | reverse complement strand
GCTTATGTGTCCGATCTCCGAAATCTTTACCAAGTGTTTTGCCTTTATGTGAACCGCTTATTACCTATAAGCCAAAGTCACTACGGTTAAGGCAAATACTTGTTAAAATGAACTTGAAGGCCTGTAGTCCGGATAAGGTTATTCATCATGTTAGAGAGATTTCAACATTGGGCGATGAGTTTCTTAAAGAATGTGTTAGTTTGTTGAAAGAGGCGTTATCGTCTATCCCTGAACATTATTCGCTTTTTAAAGAAATAGGGAGTTATCTTATTCGATTAAAGGAATATTCAGAGGGTGTGTTGTATTTGCAAAAGGCATTTATTGCAGGATATTCTGATTTAGTCGCCCTGCAAGAGGATATAGATAAAGTGTTTGAGTGTTACCCTGCACACAGTTTGGGCTTATTACTTAGTTGTGATAACGATACTAAGCGTGAGCATTTTGAATCAGCTATGTCGCGATTAAAGGTACTAGCTAGTTTAGGACCAAAGGGTGTAGAGGATTTTAACTCGATTAAGAGTCGGGTCGATATATTAGTTCTTCACGATCCCTCTCTTCAAGATTTAGGTGAGTTTGTTATGGCGCTTTATTATTCATTTAATTATCCTGAAAAGGCGAGTGAGATCTTAAAGGATGTTTCTAAGGGGTCTTTGGCAAAGGAAGGGTATTTACTAAGTGCACAAATGGCTTCTAATGAAGGCGATTTGAATAAAAGTCGTCAGTTATTACTGTCTGTATTGGATAGTGATCTGTTTGATTCTTCTGTTCATCAACAATTGAGAGAGTTGCGACATCAACTTATTCAAAAAAGAGTCTCAACTTGTATGAAAAAAGTTGCAAAAAGTACAAAGCCAGATACATTATTTGATTTAGGATTGAGTCTTCTTGAACGATTTGATTGGGTAGGCGCTTTGGAAAACTTTCAGAAGATTACAGATAAGGATAGTCTTTATATTAAGGCCCAGATTTTAATTAGCAGATGCTTTTTAGAGATGGGACGGTTTGATTTATCAAAAAATCAATTGATGAGACTTCTCCCTGTTGTGTTTAAGGCTTATCCAGAGTTGAAGACTTATTTGACGTTTCATGTTGGGGTTAATTTATTAAATATGGGGGAGATCCCTTCTGGTATTTGTGAACTAGAAAAAGTATCCTCTCAAGATATTACGTTTCCAGGGTTAACGAATCTGTTGTCATGGTATAAGAAACAAAGCTTTTTAAATGTTAAGGGTAACGCTGTTTCTGGAGTCTTTGAAAAGGATAAAATTTATATTTTAACAGTTCCAAGTATAGAGGCTACTCTTCCTAAAAAGAAACGGTCTTTACAATCAGTTAGTTTTGCTCAACCACATAATCATCAGGGAATTGCACACATTTTGCAGAATAACTTTAAAGCAGCTGAAGAATCGTTAACACTTGCTTTACAACTTGAGCCGGGGATGGTTTGTTTGTATTGTAATTTTGCTATCTTATCGTTAGCATTGGGGGATCCGGAACGTGGGCTTCAGTGGCTATTACGGTTAAAAGATTTTCCAGTGACATCAGAACTTGTCCCATTAAATTGGGGGCTTTGTTTGTTTGCACTAAAGCGGTATTCAGAGGCGTTGGAGAAATTTGAGCAAGCATTAGCAATTAATTCGGATAATAAGTTAATACATCTGAATATAGGGGATGTTTATGCGGCACTTAATAACTATGAATTAGCAATGACCTATTGGGCGGCAGCTAGTACAATGGGCTTTCTGTTTAATCTTGTTCAGCGACGGATTCTTCATGTGAGTGATGATGAACCTTCGTTTGATAGATGGATTAAACCGTTTGATGGGGGTTATTTTAAAGATAAAGGAATCAAAGTTGATTCTTTTGTGGGTAAAGAAAAAGAGCGTTTTCCTTCACGTGCCAGAAGATCTTTATCTAAGGTTTCTCCTAATGTATCGCCCCTATTTAGTAATGACCTATTGGAGATCTAGTGGTTGCTTGTCTTCGTGGTTGTTTATTGGCATGTTTATCTTCTCTGACATTTGTTTGTTTGACCTTTTTTGTGACGTCTGTTGTTTGGGCTGAAGAGAAGGCTATATTAAATGCTAAGAGTTCGTCTTATAGTGAGAGCTCAGGGCGTTTGATAGCTACAGGGAATGTAAGGTTGTCTTATGGGAATGTATCGATAGAGTCGGATCTACTTATTATAGATAAGGAAAAATTTGTGACGACGGATAAGCTTGTTACTATTCGTCGTGGAGAAGATGTTTTTAATTCTAGTTCATTGTTTTTTGATTTATCTAGTGACCGGTTGGTACTTACAGATATTTCCGTTAACGTAACACCTCCTGACGCAAAGAGGCCTTTACGACTTATTGCAGATAAAATTATTGATGAAGGTGCCATTAAACAAGGGCAAGGTGGGCTTATTACAAGTTGTTCTTTAGCACAACCTCATTATTATGTTTGGGCGCCGAAGTTTGATTACGAAACGGATCGTTATGTTAGTATCAGAGGCGGAGCTGATATATTTGGGGTGTCGTTACCGTTTCCACCGCCATTGCTTTGGAATCCCATTTTATTGGCACCTCTTATTGTTCCTTTTCCTTATTATCATTATCAACTTGGAACACGTCGTATTATTTGGAATTTTCCTCGTATTGGAAAACGAGGAAATGGGGTTCATGGTTGGTTCATTCAAAATACTATTGATTATCATCGACTTGTTAGTCGAGATTCTTTTGGAAAGGTATTTAAAAAAGATGCGAGTATCTATATTGATTTGTTTCAAAATGAGGAACATAATCAATATGATACCCTTGGCGTTGGCTTTCAGCACCCTTATGAATTAACCGATCTTTTTGGAACCGAACAACTTGGATATCTTAAATTATATAAAATGAAACGTTGGGAAGATAATCGTTATAAGGATTGGTTGAATGATACTGTTTTACCAAGTTCTAACTATAAAGCCTATTGGGAGCATTCGATCTTGGTAAAGGATTTGTCCAAGGGCTTTTTATCACCGATTGTACAGGTTGGAGATTTTTTGGATCTAGGGGTATTAAATCCTCTATGGGAAGGTGATCTTCGACTGAAATGGCACTATGATTATAAGAACGGTATACAGATTAAAAGTAAGGGGCGACAACATAATCTTGATAAATCGTTGTTAATGTCATTTAACGATATTTCAGATGATCTGCAATTGTCGTTTACTGAAAAGCAAAACTTTTTAGTTAAGCAGCCGCGATTTTCAGATAATATACAGGTTTCACGACGTTTAAATTCCAAGTTACTCTATGACTTCAATAAAAATAGGGTATTTAACTATAGCGCAAAACAAGACACGACAACTACTAAGTTAGCGGCTAATTGGGATATTGGACGATATAGTACGTTTAAATTGAATCAGAATCTCTATGAAAAATTGGATTATGATGATGAGGCCACAGAACTTGTTAAGAGGTTTCGGCATACCTATGAATTAAGATCTGTTTTTACTCCAACGTTTTCAATGTCTGTTAAGGTAGATTCTCAAGATGATTGGCGTCCAGATGAAAAGCGAGTTACTGCTGACAGTAACTACAACTATTTTTATCGGTTACCAGAGTTCCAATTTAAATGGAAATCGCCAGGTTTATCACTTCCTGTTGGTCCGGTATTATCGTTGCCGTTTGATGTGAGTTATGATTGGCGTATAGGACGGTATCAGGAGTACCGCTATTTTTCAGGGGATCCAAGAGTCTTTCCGGCTAATTCTGATTTTTCCTGGTCTCCAAATACAGCTATTATTAAGCAGTCGTTTAGTCAGAATTATTCTGATCTTTGGCTGGATAGTAACTTTACATTTTCAGGGGCATATGATCAGTTTCTATTTTTCTTTCCTAAGGATTTAAAAGGGTTTTCTGAAGACGGTTCAGTTAATCAGTGGCGTGATTCATACGGAGATATGACTTATCAATTAAAGTTGAATCCGTCTTTGACGAGTAAAATAGGATCATTTATGGAGATGAAATCTCAGTATCATTGGGCTGATATCCCTTTTAGTGGAAATAGTCCTTTTTATGAATTTAATTCTATACGACCTACGCAACGTAAAAATAAATTGACTGAAACACTGACTTTTTATATTGATAAGACCTCACGTTATAAATGGAGTCATACAACAGGGTTTGATTGGATATTGAATAAGCCAGATATGTATGTGACAGATATTTTAGTTAAACCAGTCACCGAATTCGAATTTAAATTAAAAGCAGATGCTAGGACTGAGGGGAAATCATTTTATAAAAGCTCTAGTTGGGATTGGCGTAAACTAAATGCTGATATTAATATTCGTAGCCTTGATTGGAGTCCGTCGTTGACGGGATGGGTATCTTGGTTGCCAATTAGATCGTCTATGCCTTCTTTTTTGAAGTGGCTGTTGCCTTTGTCTTCGCAAGAATGGATGGAACAATTTACATTGAAAGTATCGCGATTAAATATCCATCTAGAAAAGGATTTTAAGACTCAACAGATTACCAATTCTTATATGAATCTGAAATTTCAATTGGGTGATCAGAAGGCGTATCGTTGGGAATTTGATGGGACCTTCAATTATAATCAGTCGTATACTAATGAAGAACGCCTATCCGGGGATCCAGGCAAAATTATTTCGTCTCGATATGTTTTGCAAAATTTTTCGGTGATTCGTTATGACCATTGTCGAAAATATACGTTAACTTATAACTTTTCATTGGAAAGATTGACATTTTTATTTACAATCAATGCGTTTCCAAATGATTCGTTTGGTTTTAAAAAGACGAAGGATTTATTTGAAATAGAAGGGATCTTTGATGAAAAAGCTGAAGAACATTTATAACGTTCTCTTTATCTTTTGTTTGACTTGGTTTTTAGTGGGTTGTCAAAATCGGGTTAATATTAAAGAGTCAAGTCTTGTAAAAGTGGAGGTTATTGTAACCTTTAAAGGACCGGTTGATCTTGCTAAATATGATTATTATTTAATTATTAAACAGATGTCAGATTTGTTAACTGATTCTACGCCGATACGATTACCGGTTGGTACATTGTATCCTTATTTCCCAAGTCCTGGGAGAGACTATAATATCAATAATCCTGCGATAACCCAGTATCATTCTTCCGAAGATGCCCAAGATGGGATCACTTATTATTACAGACAATACTTTCAATATTGGAGTGATTATATCGTCATAAATCAATTAACAAAACGCCTCTATAAGTCAGGTGTATTTAGCTTTGATTTAGATACTAGTAATAATGATGTATATGATAAACACTACCCATCAGAGTTATCGTATCGTCTTGCCACAAGTGGATTATCTGAAAATAACCATGACCAGTTAGTTATCTCTTTTAATAGTCATGATTTATCAAAAACTACGCCGTATCTTTATTTTGCAGTTGCGACATCGTCTATGAAGGATGGTTTTGGAACTGGGTATTTGATGGATACAATGATGGATAGCGATGCTTACTTGAGGATTGATTCAGAGTATCAGATAATGAACCAATTATTTTCAGGAGAGGATAATTCGTTAGAGTCGAGTTTAGATATTATTGCATTGGAGGCACGCACATTTTAGTCGGGATTTCTGCGGTTTTTGGAAGTTTATGCTTTCAGCCATTTAATGTGCTTGTTATGTCGTTTATCTGTTTAATTCCTTTATTGCGTAGTTTAGATTTGGGGGCTCAGCGTTTTAAGACCTATTTTTTAAAGGGATGGGTGTTTGGAACGTTATTGTGTGCTGTTTATCATCGTTGGTTTTTTGAATTAGTGGTTTGGGCGGATTGGTACTGGTTAGCTATTGTTTGGGTATCGTATTCATGTTATTTAGGTCTTTTTTATGGGTTATCAATGGGGATATATTTTGTTTTAAGGTCGAAGGTAGTGCCTATAGTATTATTTCCGTCATGTTGGATTCTAGGTGAATATGCCCGTTCATTAGGTCCTATTGGGAACCCTGCGTCGGCCTTAGGCTATACTCAGGTTGATTTCCCTGTATTTTTGCAACAAGCTTCTTTTTTTGGTGTATTTGGTCTGTCGTTTTTAGTTTGTTTTTTAAATATATTGTTGTATCAGATAATCGTTTCTAAAAAAAGGCGTATTCATCGTTGTATTCAGTATGGGATATTATGGTGTTTTATTTTAGGGATAGGTAGCTATCAACTAGTTTCGAAGACATCGTTTATGTCACAGGCATTGCCTAGTGCCGTTATTCAAGGGAATCATCCGCAATTATCTAAGCAAACGTCATCTCAATTTGAACGTATTAAGCATGATTATGTGACCTTGACAAACTCTCTCGATAAGCGTACTAAATTGGTCTTCTGGCCAGATACCCTTACGCCCTCACTTAATTTGCGTGATGAAACCTTTATGACCTCTTTAAATGAGATTGTATCTAGTGCCCGTTATTCACTTTTTTTTGGGACTCCTCAGTATGTAAAAGGGGCCTATTATAATTCTTTAGTTGGATTGTTCCCTGACGGTCATATACAGACTTATAACAAACTAAAGTTAATGCCTTTTGGTGAATATTGGCCTTTTAAGTCTGTATTACGACGCCTTGGTTTGGGGCGGCTATTACCAGGGGCTGATTATTCGTCAGGCATAACTGGCGATTTGCTGGTCGATGGCAATCTCAAAGTAGGTGGTGTTGTATGTCTAGAATCTATTTATCCTTGGTTTTTTGACTCGTTGGTTCAACAGGGTGCTAATCTGCTGTATGTGGCTGCAAATAATGCTTGGTTCTTTGATTCTCAAGCAGCTGAACAGCATCTGAGTATGAGTAGGTGTCGTGCTGTAGAGCAAAATCGATATCTTGTTCAAGCAGCTAATACAGGAATAAGTGCTATTATTGATAATAGAGGTCGTATTGTTTCACGGTCTTCTTTATTGGAACGTGAGATTGTTACCGGTGATATCTTTCTTATTGGTGGATCTAGTTTTTATACCGTTTTTGGTCGTTATTTGTTGGGTGGGATTGTAGTGGGGGTATTATTATTTGGGTTAAAAGATCTTTTGTTTAGGTTTATACGTTTATTAGGTTAAATATCTCGAGTCTTTTTACTTGCTCAACGGCCAATATTGGTAACGCACTTTTGTTATCAGTAGATTAGTATTTATTATCTAATGTCTTTATGAATGCGACAGTATTATCTGGAGGTATTAGCTACATGAGTGGGAATAGTAGGAGGTTCTGTTTGAACAGATTGAATACAGTCTAAACTATATGCATGTAATAATGAAAATGTTTAAATCTATCTTATGTAATTCCTATTATTTCTTTTTCTTAACGTTTACTAGTTATAGGCTGTTTTGTTCTAAGCAGGAACTTCTTCTTCAGATACCTCTTCTTCAGATACAGTTATAGTTAATGGACTTAAAACTGAACTTAGTAAATCTTGAAATACCTTACCTGCTAATGGGATGGTCTCAACTTTGATTGATTTAATTGTTTCTTGGGTTTCTGATGATAAATGTGGGATGACTTGTTTTTGTTGAGATTTAGTTAATTTTGAATAAATAAAGGCTGCTATTTGTGGCGATTGACTGGATATCATCTTGGCAACTTGTTGGTATTCTTTTGTTTCTTGTTCTTCTTCTTCTTGTTCTTGTTCTTCTTGTTCTTCTTGTTCTTCTTGTTCTAATTCCTCTGAACTGGAGGTTTCTTTTTTTTGTGTGACGAGATCTGTTACTTCTGTTATAAAGTCATTTAATTCGTCACCTTCTAAATTGGGGGCTTCTTCAATATTTCCTGTAAGAAAATCCGAACTTTCTTTAGATAATCGTTTTAATATGTCAGTTGATTGATTACCTAAAAGGGATAATAAGAGTCTAGCTTTTTGTTTACCGGTTAACATTATACAGGGACCTCTTCTTCGGTATTAATCCATTCTTCCATAACAGTGGCTACTATGGCTGGATTTTCTGTTGCCAAATTAATAACCTTCTCTTCTTGTTTTTCTCTAACGATTTCATTTTGTAAATCCTCAAAATCTGTTGGTCTTTCTTCATCTGGTTCTTCATTTACTATTGCAGGTATTTCTTCCTTTGGTTTTCTTTGTCTCTTTTTAAGGTATCTGAAAAGGCCCCATGCGCCAGTTCCAATTAGGGTTCCATACAATAACCATTTTAGTAGTGTTATCCAAAAAGGTGCTTTTCCTTTCGTTTTTTGGGGTGCTGACTTTTTATCGTAGATACTAAAATCTGCTTTATTTAGTTGGATTGTATCTCTACCTCTCTGGTATCCAATTGCACCAGCAACGGTATTGAAAATTTGTTTTTTCATTAGAATATCTAAAAATACGTCATCATTGTTATTGTCAACAACAATACTGGTTGTGAGTCGTCTTACGTCAACATTTTCTCCATCTGATATATGGCCCAAGTCAGCTGTTATTGCCACCTTAAAGCTATCTTCTGGGATAATTCCGATTAGTTGTTTATTTGCTTTTTCTTCTAGTATATCTTCATATCTTTGTTTGAATGCATACCATTTTTTAATGTCTTTTAATTCAGGAATGAACGGTTCACCCACTGTCAATTGGTTGTCAGTAGGTGGGATTTCCTCTATCTCTATACCTGGTTCATCAATCAGTTCACCTGCATCTCTTGCTGCAATTCTCTCAAAAATACCAGTAGAAAGGACAAATCCTTCAGTTGTAATGACGGATACATTTTCTTGCTGGAGATTTTCGACTGAGTTTGAGATGAGTTGAATGATACTAAATACAACGTCGTCAGTTATGTCTTCATTATTTTTCTTTCTTATTAATATGGAGGCGGTTACAGGCGGTTGAGTGACTGCAAATAAGCGTTGTTCGGGTAATACAATCTGTACTTTGCATGTTTCAATCATTTGCATTTGCATAATGGCGTTTTCTAATTCGCCTGATAATGCTCTTAAAAAACGAATCCGTTTATCAAATTCAGTAACGCCTAACGTGGCTGCATCGTCTAATAGTTGATAACCTGTTTTGCTTGTTTCGGGTAAGCCGCGTATTGCCAATAGGTTTTTAGCTTCTTCTAGTTGGTCTTTCTCTACATTAATAATTCTATTCTTTCCTGAACCTCCTGTTTGAAAAAGGATGTTTGCAAAGCTTAATTCTCTTAGAATAGGGGTCATTTGGGTGCTGGTTATTCCGTCTACAAGCTGTTCATAAACAATTTTTTTCTTCTTCTTCTTTTTCTTTTTTTCGTTTTGTTCTTGGACAACGGTGGCTTGCTTACTTTTTACCTTTGAAGGGCCATCAGCGTTTAGTAAACGCCAGGAGACTAATCCGATGGCGCATATTAAAACGATTCCTATGACGGTAGCTATGATAATATTTCGAGTATTTGATAAGAGACCTCTTTTTTGAGAGGTTTCTTCTTGGGTCTCCTCATCAATTTCATCGGGGATATCTTCTTCTATTAAATCGTCGTCTTCTATATCTTCTTCAAAATCTATTTCTGCCATTTATTTGCCCTTAGTATATCTAGATTGGGATTTGCAATATTTCCTTAAATGTTTGTGTTGCGGTTGTGATAACTGTTGTTGCAAATGATACAGCTAAATTTAGTTTTGCAGTTTCCATAGATACTTCGTCAATGGATGCCTTCCCTTGTATAAATTGTTCAATGAGATCGTTTACTTTTGATTCCATTTGGCTTAATCCTTCAAGCGCATCTACAGATCGATCGATAAATAATTGTATAGGGGATATATCTAATCGATTTAATTTCAGTTGTTTATTTATATTCTTTGGGGTTATAAACTCTTCTTTTCCTTGTTCACGTCTTTGTTTAGGATTAACTTGAGCTAATTGGGGTGCATGTTGTGCAGCCACTAATGTTTCCAAGGATCCTGGTAACATGCCTTTTCCTAGTTGGGCATTTTGGGGTTGAACTAGATTTGGATTGAAGTGTTGTCGTTGTAATGGGTTACTAGCTTCCTCTAATAGTTGTGTAAAATTGATATCCGATGCTAATGAAGAAAGGCCCTTTAATGAGGGAGTTACTGTTTTGGATGTTATATGTGTTATTCCTTGTCCCATTAATTATATCCTAGCATAAAAAAGATGATGACTTTATTTTAACATATCTAATGCTTGTTGATACATTGTTTTTGTTGTTTTGAAGGCAGCTATGTTCGCTTCAAACATGGTTTCAGTGAAAGCAAGGTCAACGTACTCATCAGGTAAGTTAACATTTGGGAAAAAGAAAAATCCAGCACTGTCAGCTTGTGGTAATGATGGGTCGAAGTATTTAGGGAATGGAGCGGTACTTCGTTCAACTTCAGATACTCTGACACCTTTATTTGTAGCTTGTAATACAGCGATCTTTTTTGCATAGGGTAACCCTGTATCTGTTTTTAATGTTATTAGGTTTGCGATATTTTCTGCAATGAGTCTTAATCTAAACTTTTGAGCAAGTACGCCTGATGCACTTATTCTAAACGCATCATCCAAACCTTGCCCTGATAAGTGTCCTGAAAATAGTGTACTTATTATAAATACGCTTACCAATAATTGTTTCATTTGTTGTCTCCTTATCGTTTGCCTAATGTGGCAATCTGTCTCATTATACCTAACTTTATTGAAAACAATTTTGTTAAAGCACTATGTCTTGATCTATTTTCCGTTAATCGGGCCATAAAGTGTTCCATCATAATTTTATTGTTTGGATCTTCTGGGAATAATGACTGTAAGACCCGTTTGTCTTCTTCTAATAAAATAGGTTTAAATCCTGGGGTGCTAAGGTTTGCTATATTATAGGCATAAATACTTTGTGCTCTACTTGCCTCTAAAACAGCTTGGCGTACTTTGTTAGTTGTTGTGTCGAATAATATCCCATCCATGCTTTGTCCAGATATTATTGAGGCTGTTATTAAATAAAATGCACATGTTAAAAATAAGAATACTTTCATTACTAGTTCCCTTATTGATTTAATTGTTCAAAACGACGCTCTAATCGTCTTTTTAATTTATCTAATATTTTCATGTGGATTCTGCATATTTTACTTTTAGAGTATTTTAATTCTTCAGCTATTTCTTTTTGCTTTAGCCCGTGTTTATAAAATAATTCTACAATCCGTTGTTCGTCTTCTGGTAATTCACTAATTTCTTCTGCTATTATCGTGGTTTCAGTTTTTACTGATTCATCTTGAATATACTCTTCTTCAGGATTTTTTGTTCCTGCTTTATCTGATACTAAGTCTATTTGGTCGGTAGTGATGAGATAGGAGCTGGTTACTTTTTCTAATAAATCTTTTTTTGGGTTGGCCGACTGTTGCTCTTCTTCGGTGTACTCTTCAGCTAAATCAGCGATTCTTTTTTGTACTCTTTTTCTGTACTCTGAAAATTCAGCTGGGTTCCTATATTGCCATTCTTTACGAATTCGGTCCATTATTTCACCACGAACTCGATAATAAGCATATGTATTGAATTGAGATCCTTTGTTGGCTTTAAAGTTTTTATAAGCCTTAATAAGGCCTTCAATTCCCCAGCTAACGAGGTCTTCAAATTGGATACAAGGAGGAACTTTCCCCCCAGCAGTTATTGCTGAAGAGATGGATTCTACAAGAGGAAGATTTTCTTTTATAACCGCCTCTGGGACCTGCTCTGTTTTTGCGGCAGTGTTTTTTTCTCTTTGTTTTAATTTGTCAATATTGACGTCTTGGCTGCTCAGTTTGTAATCCTTTTTTGATATGGTTCTCTAATTGTAATATATCCTGTTTTGCCAGTTGCTTTGCTAAGGCATCCATCATTATGTCCCGTTGTTGCATTATTTCTGAGAATCCAGGCATATCGGCTTGCTCTTCTTCGGTTAAAAAGCTAAATTCGTCATTCATAAAATGTTTGAGAAATAAATTCTTTAATAGTTGAACTTGAAACTGCTGAACGACTTTGTCTTGATCGGAATGTCGGTTTACTCGGGGTGTATTTAATAGCAGGTCCATATCGGGTGCAATCATGCCAAAATCATTTCCTAAACTTAGTGATGTTGTTATGAACATAGTTGCTAGCAAGAGGGTCTTTTTCATAATATCTCCACGTCAGCGACTAATGCCCCTGATTCTTTAAGTGCTTGTATGATTGAGATAAGATCTTTTGGTGTTGCCCCTATCTCGTTAAGTGAATTAACTAAGCTAGATAGTGTATCACTCGGATTTAGCATGAGTACTTTAGGATCATTTTCGATGACGTTCACACCAACTTGATCGCCACCTTCTCCTTCCGCTCCAGGGCCTCCTCCTCCTCCTCCTACTCCTTCAGAAATATTTATTGCGATGTTGCCATGGGTTAGGGCTACGGGAAATAATCTTACCATTTCGCCTATAACAACGGTCCCTGTTCGTGAATTAATGACTACTTTAGCACTTGAATCTGGTATTATTGGAATATCTTCCAATGTTGCAATCGCCGTAACGAGATCGGTTGAATCCAAGTCTTCTAGTGGGACTTTTATAGTGTTTGCATCTACTGCCTGAGCATTTTCGTATCCTTCAAGTTTTATTGCTATCACAGCTCGCGATAATGTTATGAAATTTGATTCTTTAAATACAATTGTAATATGTCGTTGATCTTGGAATGTGACAGGCACTTCTTGTTCTACAATTGCGCCATCTGGGATCCGTCCAACAGTTGTTTGGTTTTTATAAAAACGGCTTTGTGCGGAAGCTTGTGCGATTCCCCCAATGATGACACTTCCTTGGGCTATGGCATATGTATTTAGATCGGATCCTTTTAAAGGGGTTATTAGTAAGGTTCCTCCAACTAGGCTGGAACTATCGCCTAAGGACGAGACAACAACTGGGATACGTTGTCCTTTCTTTATAAATGGGGGGAGGGTTGCTGTCACCATTACGGCTGCAATATTTCTAGAATTAAATTCTCTTCCACCAGCGTAAATACCCATTTTACTTAGTAAATTTTCTAACGCAATATCTGTAAAAACGGTGCTTTTTGAGTCACCTGTATTACGCAATCCAACAACTAATCCAAATCCAAGAAGTTGATTGTCTCTGGCTTCGATGATATTTGCAATATCTTTAAGTCTCACCGGAAGTGTTTCACAAACAATTGTAGTGGAACTTGTTAAAATCGCGATTATTAATGTAAGAAGTAGTTTCATATTAAAACAACCAATTCAATAATTTTGTTAAGAAACCAGGGGTTTGTTTTGATCCTACGATACCTCTTCCGTGAACAGATACTTGGGCTTTTGCAAGTTGGTGTGAATAAATATCATTGTTAGCTTGGATGTCTTCTGGTCGAATAATGCCTGAGATTCGTATGGTTTCCACTTCATCATTTATTTTAACACGATGTTCGCCTACAATAAATAAATTTCCGCTTTCCAATATTTCTGTAACGACAGCTGATACAACTGCTCGTACCCTACTTTTTCGTGACGTTTGGCCGAGTCCATTGTACTCATCTTCCCCTTCTATCGAGAGCTCATGTTGTTTTCTAATATTTTCATTACCCAGTAAATTAGCTACTTGATCCCAAGCTGATAATAGATCTGTTCCTAGCTTGGATTTCTTTTTTGTAGAGGTAGATGCTTCATGAACAGCTGAGCTTGCTTCTGATATTCGAACTGTAATGATATCTCCTATTGAGACGGATCTTGATTTGGATGTGTAAAACGAATCAATAGTAGACTGGTCCCATAGAGAGTCGGCTTGAATATTCGATGCAGAGACAATGACTATGATGCTAAAAATTAATTGTTTGAATGTTAATATGTTGTGAATCAACAATTTCTCCTTTTAAATATTTTCTATTTTTTAAGTGGCTTTCTACATTAATAATATCGCCTATATTGCCATCTGATAAAGCTTTTCCTTTAACTTTTAATTTTATAGCGTTATTTTTTAGAATGAGAATGACGGGATTACCCTCTCTGATTGTTGGTACCGCTTGTGTATTCCAATGGGTAAGTAACGCTTGTTTGGGTATTCCGACTGTAAGTTCTTTACCTATGACGTCTTTTAATGTATGAAAGGCATTAGATGGGTTTCCACGTATGTTTTTAGTTACTATTTCAACCGTTTCATAGTTTATGATGGCCCCTTTTTTAAGTGACATTTTTGATTGAATGAACGGTTGTGTTGCGTTTGTCCTTACAATAATGGATTGTTTGTCTAATAACGACCCATTATTATAGAAGGATAACGAAAGGGCTATGGTTCCTAGTACACGAGAGGTTTGATCTAAGTTAATATCCATATGTGTTGTGGCTTGAGGAACTGTTTCAAGAAAATCAGCGCTCTTTATTTTTATATCAATATTTTGACTAGCTACATTTGGGTGGTACATGCGGACCTGCTTTATTAGTTTATCTTGTATCTTGCCAATAATATCCGTACTTGTGATGTTTTTTGCAATACAATTATATCCAGTAAAATAAAGTCCAATGATTATCCAATAAAGCCATTTATTAACGTGTGATTTCACTGGCAACGGTCATCATCTTATCGCCACTTTGTAGCGATTTAGTAATCAATTCAAATCCTCTTTGGCATAAGATCATACTGACAAGTTCTTCAATAATATTAACGTTGGAAAACTCGAGGGATCGTTGTCGAATCTTTCCCATGCTATCTTTGTCGGGAGCTTGCAATTGAGCTGTTCCTGAAGCGGCTGTTTCTGCATACATGTTTTGACCAATTTCTTTTAGGCCTTTTGGATTTGTGAACCCAGCTAGCATCAATTGCCCGATGTCTCGGGGCTCTGGTTCGTTATTTGTTCTAACGAGAACACGACCTTCTTCGTCAACAGATATTTCAGTTGTATTCTTTGGGATTTTCATGCCTGGTTCAAGGGGATGCCCATTTGGATTAAGAATTGTTCCCTCTGCGTCTTGATGCAAATTGCCTGCCCGGCTATAGCCAATGGATCCGTCAGGAAGTCTAAACTGTAGAAAACCTTGACCTTCAATCGCGAGATCTAGGGGCTGATTTGTTATTTCAATAGTGCCTTGTTGAAAGTCTTTTGAGACTTCAGCAATTCTTACACCTTGTCCATATGTAATATATTTACGACGTTTTTCCGCGACAGGAACATTCGCCTCTTCAAATTCGGTGAGTGTTCGTTCTAAAACAAGGGGGAATAAACTTTCCATTTCGACACGGCTACGTTTAAATCCCAATGTTTGGGAGTTGGCGATATTATTTGTAATTAACTGCATCGAACGTTGGTAGGCATACATACCTGATTTGGCGACAAACATTTGATGAATCATTTTATTTCTCCTTTATCTACCTTGTGGTTATGGTTGTACTTCCCCATGTTATCTAACTTTAAACCTATTATTTTAGGCATTAATTTGGATTCCCCATTTGGACGGCGGAATTCATTAACTTTGTTACGACTTTTGCGGCTCGAGCGCTTCCTTCATAGGATTTACTAGCGAGGGAAATATCACCTGTTAGTGCTTTTAAGACGTTAGAGGCTTCTATGTACCCCTGTCTTACGCGATAATGCTCTTCTCCTACTAATAAATCAGGTTCTCCATCCATGTAAAAAACACTACCGTTTAATGTGACTAATCGTTCCCGATCTCTAAAGACGGCAACTTTGAATTTGTCAATTTGGTCACCGTCTATAAAAATAGCGCCTGATGTGGTGACGTCAAGGTCTCCTTCGGGGATATAGATATCGCCTGACTGTCCTTGAACAGGGAATTCACCTGCAAGCATGACGAGGCGGCCATTTGGATGTCTCATTAAACGGCCGTCTCTTGTATATCCTAGGCCGAAGGGGAGGCGTACTACAAAAAAACCTTTTTGTTGTGATTCAATAAAGAAGTTAAAAGGGTCTCCTGTATCCTCAACAGGGCCTGCACGCCATCGATAAAAAGGAACGGTTTGTATTTTCTCATCTATATGTTCGTTATAAACACCAATTTCCACATTTCCAGGTACAAATAGATTCTGAGTATATAGAACGAAGTTTGTATAATGTTGTTGGAATGCCCTCATTCCTGTTTTAGAATAGCCTAGGGCGGGGTCTAATATAGCGGAATTTTGGTCGTCTTCGATTCCATAGCCGATTGAGGGAGTTAGTAGCAATGCTAGGGCTGCTACTAAGAATAAGGATGGGATTCCATTGTTTTTAAAATAGGTCATTATTTCTTTGATTGAGTGGTAATAACGATAAAATTAAACTTGAGATCTGTATGCACTAATACTAGGATATAAGTTATCTTTTTGCAAATTTTTTCCTGATTGCCTTTCGTTTTTTTGATAACTTGTCTAGTTGGTAAACAAAAGCAAGAATTTCTGCAACTAAGGTATATAATTCAGGGGGGATTTCTTCTTGAATCTCTAGTTTGGATAGGAGATCTGTTAGGGTCGGGTCGGGACACATGGGTACCTGATTTTCAGCAGCAACTTTTAATATCTTTTCTGCAATCTTTCCTTTTCCGGCGGCTAAAATCTTTGGCGCTTTATCTTTTTTTAGGTCATATTTGACGGCAACCGCGTTTAGTTTTTCTTTATTCTTTATGTCAAGATCATTTATATCCCAAACAATTCTTTTTTTGATTTTCTTTTTTTTAGCCATTATATTTCTGTCCTTACACGGGATAGGTTGTCTAAATTGAATTTGGGGATGAGGTACTTTTTAGTATCTAGTCGTTTGGCGGTCGTTTTGAATCCGATTAATTGGTAGTTTAGTGCTAGCATTCGGTCTCTTAGATCAGCAGAGAGATAATTTAAATAGGCCCTTGTATTAGTGTTATCACTTTGAAATGTGTACCACAACTTTCGATCGACGATTTCTAAAATGATACCTAAGCTACCAAGCGCCTGGGTATCTAGTTTCATGATTATTTTTGTTTTATTTTCATTGATGTTATTTCCTTTTTCATCTTTTTGAATCAGGAGCTCCATTGTAGAGGGTGATTCTTCAACGGGATTGGGTAGTTGCCAATAATAGAATCGGTCATTGATAAGATTTTTTGCACTTTCATTGTCCGTAGAGAGGATAGAATGGAGCGATAGGCTTTGTAGAAAGTTGCTTAATTCTGTTTTTAAATCTTCAAGTCTACCTAGAAGAACCATTGCTTTTGCTGAAGATGATTTATCTAAAAGTTGTGCTAACCCCCCTAAAAACGAGTGAAATGTGGATAAGTCTTTACTAAGTATTTCAGGTTTTATTTTTGCTAGATTTATTTCTGACTGGGAGCTTTTTTTAGAGAGTTTCTTAAGATCTTTTTCTAAGCTAGATAAGATGTGTTCAATCCCCGCAAATAAACCTGATTGAAAGAGGCCTTCGGCTTGTTTAAATATTGTAAAAAAACTTTTGAGTGATACTTGCAATTGTTCTAATTGCTTTGCTAATTGATTTTGGTTAGTTAAAAACGAATTTAATATGTCTACGGCTTTGGATGACTGAGAGAGTCCTTTTGTTACGGCAATTACGGCCGCTTCGATGCTTTTATTTTTATTGTGACTTTTTACTAGTTTAGAGACGAGATCAAACACATCTTCAGAAGCAGCAACGCCATGTTGTATCATTTTTAGTAGTTGTAGTTTGTTTTCGGGAGTAGGTTCTTTTTGGATAAGTAATAATTGATCAATAATGTCGCTTTCTGTCATAGGGCGAGCGATAGGTTTGAAGGGTGTTTTTGGTTGTTCTGAAACTTTACTGGGATCAGCAGGGGCTATTTGTGAGGGTTTTCCTACTTTTGTAGGAACTGGGGAGCCTATATTTCGATTTGAGGGGCCAGCTTCTTCAATGTTTCCTGATCCAGATACGGGGCCCTTTAGTGGGGACATTTGTTCTGGCGGTATCCTTGGGCCACCTACTCCATCCATATGGTCTCCTTTATATGAAATACTTAGCTAAATTGTAGGAAATATTCTATTACCTCGTCAAATTAGTGTTTCTTCTTTTGTCTTCTATGTTTTGTTTTGACTTTAATAGGTAGTTTCTTTTCTTTACTCAAATATACTTTAATTGCACTCAATAATCCCATAATCTTGCCCTCCCTATTTGGTAATGATACTTAATTTATTATATGCCTCTATCAATGTTATTCCCTTATAAAGAGTATTTTAAACATAGAGAAGCACTTATTTAGAGGTGTGTACAGTTTGTTCTTTTATGAAAATATCAGTGACATAGTCAGGTACAATTGTTTTTTCTTTTTGTAAACGAAATGGAATAGAGAAATAGGAGTCAGCTTTTGTTGTGTTTCCAAGGCGTGATTCTATTTTAGCCATAGCTAAAATATATTGCCAAATATCCAGTGTTTTAGAATAAAAAAGGGCTTTTTTGAAACAGCTCAAGGCTTCTTTGTCATTTTTTGACAGTAAATGGCTCATGGCTTGGGAGGCCCAGGCTAATGTGTGGTTTGGACAAATATCTAGGACTTTTTTGAAGGCGTTGATTGCTTTTTTTTGGTTGTGTTCTTTTTGTTCTATCCACCCGTAAACTAAGTGGCCATCTATGGCTAATTCTTTGTATTCGTTGATGAGTGTTTGTGCATATTTCTTTGCCTGGGGTATATGGTTATCACTAAAGAGGTGCATGAGTATAATCTTTAGGAAATAGTAATCTTTTGTATCACTGGTATCTAGGTTGGTCGTGATACGGTTCAATGTAGAGAGATATTTTTCAGGAGTTTCGTTTGTTAATATTTCTAGGTGATCAGATAAATATTTAAAGGAGAGATTATTTAATGTTTTTCTGAAGAGTGCTTTGACAGAATTTGTCTTAGTTCCTTTATAAAGAAGAAGGTCTTGTGTTTGATCTAGCTCGCGTTTTGTAATAAAGGCTTTGCTGTGATGTTGTTTTGTTATCCAGTTGACGTAGGGGAAGCATATGGATGCAAACAGAGTGGTTCCGTAATTAGACATGAGATAATTATCTTGAACGGGTCTTACCTTGGTTGAAAACCCAAAGTCACTAATGGCGTAAAGCCCATCATCTTCAAGGCTGTTTAGTATGTGTTTAATATGTTGGCCTAATTCTGGACTATAGTTAAATTGGAGGCTCTTTTCTGTAGTTTCCAATGTTTTACAAAATAATTGGAGTTCGTTTAGTACGTTTTTGTCTATGGCACTTTCCTCG
The DNA here is from genome assembly GCA_964540745.1 of uncultured Candidatus Marinamargulisbacteria bacterium. Lineage (GTDB taxonomy): Bacteria > Margulisbacteria > Marinamargulisbacteria > JABIPA01 > JABIPA01 > CAZIOF01. The sequence goes on along the minus strand of CAZIOF010000111.1, from coordinate 2,553 downwards.
ATAGGGATTCGTTTGAATTGTTCATCTATGCATGCGGTGATTCTATGTGCTAAAACGGTTCGTTTTTCTTTGTGTTCAGCTTTAGTTAATAGCGGAAGGATATCCTTTTCATATAATATTTGGGGTTCGGATGTTGTCGTATCTAGTATCCAGCTATCCTTAGAAAAGCTTGATTGAACGACAATCTCACTTATGCGGCTGTTTGTAATATCGATATGGTAGGGCGGTATTGTATCTAAAAAATTGGAACTAAATACGAATATAGGGGGGTGTTTAAACGTTGGGTAGATGGCATTGTCGATGTGAAATTGGACATGGTCTTTATGTGTGTCCCATAGAGATAAGGTCTTTAGTTTAGAGATTGCTGTTTCTGAAATATCGACTAAGGTAATGATGGTTTTTTTGTATAGTTCTGGGTTTAAAATTTGAACACGGTCTAAAAAATGCTTTGAGAGGAATCCAAGCCCAGAGCCAAACTCATGGACGTAATAACGGTCTTTGCTAATGTTGTTGGAGAGGATATGTTGTGTATATAGGGAGGCAAGTTGGTTTGCGTATAAAATACCGCTTTTAAAAGAAAATGGGATATTTTCAGTAAAAAAGGTGCCCAGACCCCATTTCCAACTTTCTAGCGATAGTTGATATCGGATTGACTTAAATCGAGATGAATAAGGTTGAATAAGTGCCATGCCTTAATTAAAGCGTAAATTTAGTAGCTTTACTAGGTTTTGATAGAGTTTAGACGTCATGTCACGGGATCGTAATGTGGGAAAGTCATGGACTTGTTTCACAAAGCAAATGCCTTTTAAGGAATTGGTTAGAAAGATTTCGTCAAACTTATTTAGGTCGGTTAGATGGATAGGTTGTCTCATGCAGGTGATGCCTAGTTTATCGGCATGTGTTTCGATAAAATTTTGGGTGATTCCCGATAACGCATACTCATTTTGGGGGGTTATGAGGATGTCATCTTTGATGAAAAAGACGTTTGATGTTGGAGTTTCACTAATTTCTTTGTTGTGATTGTAAAGTAATACATCATCAAATTGTTTGTGCAGGTTCTTTTCAAAGATGTTTTTCATATAGGACATGGTTTTGAGTCGATCCATTTTGATGCGTTGTATGGATTCTTCACGGACTGCAATACTAATGGGTTTATGGAGGTTTTTTGTATCAACAGGGCGTAAAAGCATGAGTAACAGGGGGGTATCAAAATCAGTTTTTGTTGATGTGGAGGGTCTGTTTCCAGGTGTGAGATAGATATTTAAGGTAGCATGGTTAATATTGTTTTTGGTAATTAATTCTTGGATATTTGTTTCTAGAGTTTGGAAATTATAGGGGCATGGGATATCCAATAAAATGGAGGTTCGTTGTAATCGTTTAAAATGATTTTCGAGAAGAACCGGATGTCCTTGATTGATGAGGATCGTATCAAAGGCCCCATAGCCGTATAAAAAGCCGTAGTCTAAGAACGGAAATGACAAACTTTCTTTTTCTTGTAGTCTGCCATTGACGTTGATGTAAGGATATACATCCGTAATATTGTCAACGCTCATTATAATTATGATGATATCAAAAATAGTTCAAAAACTTAAGAGGAAAGGAACTTGTTTCGTACTCTAATATGGTTTAATTGTTATTGGTTTGATTTGGATTGTTGATTGAGAGTTTCAAAAAAGGCGGCGGCTTTTAGTAACGATTCTTCCCATTCATGCTCTTCTTGTGAATCGGCGACAATCCCGCAACCCGTGTGATAGTAGAGTGTAGAGTCTTTTGTGTACATGGTTCGTATGGCAATATTAAATTGGGCGATATTATTTAATCCAAAATAGCCCATACAGCCGGTGTATATATGTCGTGGCACAGTTTCTAAGGCGTTAATAATCTCAACGGACCGTATTTTTGGGGCGCCAGTAATGGAGCCTCCAGGGAACAATGTTTTAAACGCTGTGATGGAGGTGATGTCAGATCTTAATTGTCCCGTTATGGTGGCCATTAGATGACTGAGTTGGGGATAGACTTCTAGTTCTATATGGTTTGTGACGTTGACGGATCCATAGTCACAGATCTGTCCTAAATCGTGTCGTTCAAGGTCCATGATCATGACCAACTCAGCGATGTCTTTTTCGGACTGTTTAAGTTGGTTCTGTAATAGGCGGTCTTCTTGAGGTGATTTCCCACGTTTAATGGTTCCTTTAATGGGTCTTGTTTGAATGTGTGTGCCATTTGTTTTCATAAAGCATTCTGGGGAAAGAGATACGGTGGTGTCATTGCCATGTTTGATGACTGAACCGTAGGGAACAGGGGATATTCTTTTTGCAGCTGTGAATAAGTGAGTGGGGGATCCTTCCCAGTGGGTTTTGAAACGGTGTGATAAATTTACTTGGTAAATATCGCCTTCGAAGATGTACTTCTTTGCTTTTTGGAGTATGGCGAGATAATCAGCTTTTGTTAGATTAGACGTTGGAGATGTGGTTCTGACACTTGGTTTAGGCTTAGATGGAGGGCCTAGATCTGTGATTTTCATTTGTTTTAAGGGAGGGAGTTTCGAAAAAT